>JBBSXX010000138.1:0-29727 GCA_038045565.1 Nanobdellota archaeon | reverse complement strand
TAGAGCGGCAGCGTCCTAAGCTGAAGGTTGTAGGTTCAAATCCTATCTCGGGCGTCCTAACCCAAAGGTCAAAGGTTCAAATCCTTTCGGGCGCGTTAACAATAAGATTTAAAACCAGTCTAAAATACATATAAACATTGCGCCGGTGGTTTAATGGTAGAATCATTGGCTTCCACTGATTATAACTAAAAAGATATTCAGAAGAGACCAATTGATCCGGGTTCGATTCCCGGCTGGCGCATTCATATAATTTAAACATTAAGAATCTCTGATTCTTGTGGCCAAAAGAATCAAGGATTCTTTGGATCCAGAAAACAAGTATGTTTTCTTGGCTTAAAATCTACTACGTAGATTTTAAATACCCTATTTTGTAGCTATTTTATATTTGTTATAAAATGTCAGAACAAACTTCACAATCTGAGCATAAAGAATCTAATAAAAAAAACTTTAAAGATAGTTTAAAAAATTTAAGTCATTTTTATGACAAACAGTATAAAATAATTTTATTCATCCCAATAATTTTATTGATTTTATCTTTAATTTTTCTGGCATTTTTTTATGTCCAACATGGAGACATAGTAAAAAGAGATATTTCTCTTACAGGGGGTACATCTATACAAGTTAATATACCCACAGATATAGATGCTTTACAAGCCCAATTAGAGTCTCAATTTGGAGAGGTTTCTATAAGGGAGGTTTCTGATTTATTTTCAGGTGAACAAATAGGATTTATAGTAGAAACTAGTGCAGATTCTAAAGAAGTAATGCCCTTTCTAGAAAAATACTTATCTATCAATTTAGACCAATCAAATAGCAGTATTGAGTTCACAGGAGCAGTAATTGGACAGGGATTTTATCTTCAAATACTATTAGCAATATTATTTTCATTTATTTTTATGGGGACTGTTGTGTTCTTTATATTTTCAGATAATAAAAAACTTAAATATAGTTTAGTTGTTTTAGTATTAATTCCTCCTTTACTTTTCTTCTTTCTAAAAGCTATTTCAATTCCAGTAGCATTTGTTTTATCATTTGCTTTAATAATTCTAATAGTAGTTTTGGCTATAAAATATAGTATACCTGCAGCAGCAGTTATATTTGCAGCATTTACAGATATTGTAATGACTCTTACAATAGTAAATTTATTAGGTATGGAAGTATCAAGCGGAGGAATAATTGCATTTTTAATGTTAATTGGGTATAGTATTGATACAGATATTTTACTTACAGCTAGAGTTTTAAGAAGATCTGAAGGTTCTGTAAATGCAAAAATATTTGGAGCATTTAAAACAGGAATGACTATGACTTTAACAGCAATTGCAGTTATTCTAGTTGGTTTAATTATAACTTCTTCTTACTCAAAAATACTAGAGCAAATATTTACAATACTTGCAATCGGGCTATTTTTTGATATAGTTAATACATGGGTTACTAATGCTGCAATGATAAAATGGTATGTGGAGAGAAAAAATGCTTAAATTAACTTGGAGAATATGGCTATTGATGATTCTTCTTGTATTTTCACTATTAGCAATTTTTAGTTTTCCCCCTTTATTCCTTAAAGAAGGAGTGATTGTTAAAAGTGTAGATGCAAATTCCTCTGCATTTATTTCCGGTTTAAGGCAAGGAGATATAATTACTGCTATAAATGATAAACAAATATCAAAATTTGAAGATTATGCTGCTGCAGTAGACTATCTACGTAATAGTTCAAATATTTCTTCAAAGGTTGTTATTAAAACTAATAAAGATACTCTATCTTTTTTCACAGAGAAGTCTTTAGATATCATTGTTGCAGATATTCCCAAAACTCATCTTAAAACAGGTTTAGATCTTCAAGGAGGTGCAAGGGCATTAGTTAAACCAGATCAGAATATAACGACTCAACAATTAAATGATCTTATTGCCATAAGTAGTGAAAGATTTAATGTTTATGGAATTAGTGATGTAAGCATTCGATCTGTAAGCGATCTTACAGGCACAAATTATATGTTGGTTGAAATTGCAGGTGCAAGTCCAAAAGATTTAGACAATTTAATTTCTCAGCAGGGTAAATTTGAAGCAAAAATCGGAAACGAAACAGTTTTCATTGGAGGAAATGAAGATATAACTTATGTTTGTAGAAATGATGCAAATTGCGCAACAATAGAATCATGCCAAGCTGTACAAACTGGCTTTTCATGTAGATATCATTTTGTAATTCATTTAAGCGAAGAGGCAGCAAAAAGACATGCAAAAATAACTGGTAAGTTGCAAGCGAATGTTACTGAAGGTTCCCAAAGATATTTAGAAAAACAAATAGACTTTTTTGTTGATGATAAATTAACAACTTCTCTATTTATTTCAGAAGAGCTTAAAGGAAGAGAAACATCCCAAATACAAATCCAAGGTAGCGGAACAGGAACAGATAGAGATTCTGCAATAAAAGATGCCGAAGCTTCTATGAAGCAAATGCAGACTATTCTTCTTACAGGAAGTCTTCCATATAAATTAGAAATTGTTAAGTTAGATACTATATCTCCAACACTCGGAGATAAGTTTATTTTTGCAATACTTTTAACCGGGATTGTAGGTATATTTTTAGTTTCATTAATTGTTTTCGTAAGATACAGAAAAATTAAAGCATCTCTAGCACTTCTATTCACTAGTTTCTCAGAAATTTTAATTATCTTAGGTTTTGCAGCTGTAATTAACTGGAATTTAGATCTGCCGAGCATTGTTGGTATACTTGTTACAATTGGAACAGGCGTAGATATGCAGATAGTTATCCTTGATGAAGCTAGATCTAAAAGACTTCTTAGTCTTAAAGAAAAAATTAAAGGAGCTTTATTTATAGTATTCTCAACATTCGCAGTTTCTTTTGTTTCATTAATCCCTCTTTATTGGGCAGGAGCAGGATTATTTAAAGGATTTGCAGTTACAACAATTTTAGGTATAACTATCGCTGTTTTAGTAACTAGACCAGCCTTTGCTGATATGATAAAACTAATAGATAAAGAATAAAATGCTTCCTAAAACACATATAATTCTAGGTTTGGTATTTTCACTTGTTTTGTTTAATTTATTTCCTAAAATTGGCTTATTAGGTTTTTTTACAATATGGATAGCTACATTTATGATTGACATAGATCACTACTTGTTTTATGTTTTTCATAAAAAAGACCTTAACCCAAAGCATGCATTTAAATGGTTTTATGAAAAGAATAAGTATTATCTTTCATTATCAAAAGAACAAAGAAAAAAAGCTCTAACAAATCCTTGCTTATTACACGGAATAGAAGCTCTAATTCTTGTTTTAATTGTGGCATTCTTCTTCAACATCTTCTTTTTCATATTAATTGGATTTTTATTTCATGAATTCTTGGACTTTGTGAGTATAACTTATTATGGTTTTAATTATAATCATATACTTTCTCAAACATATAATATTTTAAACTTCAAAAAAAGCTCTAATTCTGCAGGTTAATTAATAAAATGAAGCAGAAAAAAAGAGTTTTTGTTTTTATTCTCTCATATAATCATAGAAAAACTATCATAAACCTACTTGAAAGAATACCAAAAAAAGTCTGGGATGAATGTGAGGAGGTTCTAATTGCAGATGACTGTTCAAAAGATGATACCTATGAAAAGGCCATTGAATATAAAAATAAAAACAATCTTAAAAAATTAACAATAATTAAACATCAGAAAAATAAAGGTTATGGTGGAAATCAGAAATTTTGTTACAATTATGCTAAAAATAAAGGCTACGAAATTGCTGTAATGGTTCATGGAGACCTACAATACCCTCCTGAATACATAAATAGTTTAGTAAGTCTTTTTGATAATCCTAATGTTGGAATGGCTTTCGGTTCAAGAATGTCAGGTAATCCTATCAAAGGAGGCATGCCCCTCTATAAGTTTTTTGGGAACATATTTCTGACAACTATTGAGAATCTTGTTTTACAAACTCGTTTAACTGAATTTCATTCAGGATTTAGAGCATACTCAATTTTAGCACTTTCACAAATACCATTTGACAAAAACTCAAATGATTTTCATTTTGACAGTGAAATAATTGTTCAAATGGTGATGGCTAAAAAAAGAATATCAGAAATTCCAATTCCAACCCATTATGGGGATGAAAAATGCAATGTTAATTCTTTTAAGTATGGTTTAAACGTTTTAAAGGTAATGTCAAAATACATTATGCATCAGACTTCTATAAGGAAATTTCCTTTGTTTAATATAAAGAATTCTACTTCTCAACAACATAAAGCATAATGTTTGTTGATTTTTCAGAATTAACATATAAGGAAGCTCTAACAAGATAATACAAAATATTATTCACAAATAATATAATGTTTTTCTTAAAAGATCCTATTTTTCCTTTTTTTGATCTTTTGAAACTATCTACAGTTAAAAGAGTAAGATATTTGTCTAAAAAACTTCCTATAGGTTTCATCTTTAATACTTTAAATCCCGCAGTCTCAAAATCAGCCTTTAATTTATATGGATCAAATCTTCTATAATGCTCAACAAATTCATCATCTCTATTCCAATATTTCATATGAACTGGAACTGTAATTATTGCCCTCCCTTCTTTATTAAGGGCTTTATGCATTTCCGATATAGCTTTTCTATAATCTTCGATATGTTCTAATACCTCAGAACAAAAAATCCAGTTAAATTCAGCTTTAAAATTAAGATCGGTTATACTTCCACTTTTAGCCTTTAACCCTTTAGAAACTAAAAAATTAACAGCATCTTCAGACAAATCCATAAACAAAGTATTTTTTGGAACAGGTGAAACAGGGGAAATTCCAGAGCCTATATCCAAAGCTTTAACAATTTTTACATTGTTAAATTTTAAAAATTCAGTTTTTACATGCTTAACTCTATTTCTATAGTTAAATAATGAATTTTTTATTTCAATATATGTCTTGTCGGTAAAAAATTCTCCAAACTTTTCTTCCATAAAAAACCATAATAATTAACTATTATAAACTTATGTCTATTGTGTTTAATTAACCTTATAAATTGCTGATAATTGGTATAATTATGGAAGAAAAAGCAGAGGTAAAAAACCAAGAAAAAATAAAAACTAAAGATTCATTTATTGACAAAGCTGTATCAAAATTTGTAGACTTTATTTATTCTAAAAATAATAAGATCGAAAAAGCACTTATTTTAGTCATAATTGGAGGATTTATTCTTAGGTTAATTGCAGCTATTGATTTAAGCGTTTTTGCAGATGATATGGTTTATGCCTCTCAAACAGCAGGTATCTGGTCCTCAAAAATCATATCAACACACTCAAATCCACCGTTATTTTTCTATCTTACAGATTCAACATTTAAACTATTTGGCTATTCTCAATTCTCTGCTAGATTCTGGCCCCTTATTGCGGGAACACTAATAATAGTTTTAGTTTACCTTATAACTTCTAAATTATTTGATAAGAAAATAGCTTTATTTTCAGCTATATTTGTAACATTATCTTCATTTTTAATAAGAATGACCTTTACAGAAATGTCTCTTTTAGTATTCTTTTTTTGTTTATTTGGAACCTATTTGGGAATGTTGTTTATAGAAAAAAAGAACTACTATCTATTAATGGGATCTGCTATTTTATTTGGCTTGGGAATGCTTACAAAATATAGTACTCCATTCTTTCTTCTAGCATTTTTAGTTTTTAGTTTATGTTTTATGCATTTTAGGCAAGAAAAGATATTTACAAAGAAAAACATATTATCCCTAGTAATATTTCTTGGAATAATATTCCTTTTTTCATTACCATTCTTAACATTTAACTTTTTATTATATAAAGAAAAAGGGATTACAGATGTTTATTTCAGTAGAATAATTCACACTGAAAAAACTCAGCAGTTTTATGGGGGCCTTGCCGGGCAGGAAAGAAGTTTTTTTGATAATATTACTTACTGGAAAAATTACGAAAATATTACTTTACTTTACCACACTGATTTAATACTTTTAATTTTCGGCATTTTTGGTTTAGCATTTTTAATCTCCAGAAAGAAATCAATTCCACTTTCCTTTTTACTAGTATTTTTGATTATTCCGTTTATACTCCAATCGCCTGGAAGTCCTCTCCCAAAACATTTTGCATTTATGGCAGTTATTTTTTCAATTCCTGCCGGTTATTTCTTAAATGAGTTAGTAAAATTCTCAGACAAGAAAAATAAATCTTTGAAATACCTAATAATTGCAGCTTTAGTCATTATTTTATTAATTAACATAGGCAATAACTATACGACTCCTAAAAGTTATTTAACTCCTAGCGCAGAATCACAATTAAAATCCTATATAAATAAAAACGTAAATTCAAATGATTTGATAGTTTTTGATAATAGAATTTACACTTCCCAATACTTATGGCTAGGAACCCCAAATCATATTTTAAGTATGGTAGATTTCATTGAATTTTATAAATACAATTCAAATCTTTCAACTCAATACCTAACTCCTACGAACGTTTATTTTGTTGAATGTGCAAAGGATGATTGTGGTTGGGGAACAATAAGTAAACAACAAGAATTAAATAAGAGTTTGGAAACTCTATTCAATTCTATAAGTTTAGAATCTGATGCTGATAAAACTTTCACAGAAAAATTATATTCTGGAAATGAGTTTATCTCAAAATCAGAAGAAATAGAAGCTTATAAAATTTATAAAAGGTCAATATATTTAAATCCACTATTAGTGCAGCAGACTGATAGAATGAACAGTTTCTATTTTGTTCCATACTTATACAAGGACCTGTCTTCTTACCCATTTAATTACCAAATAAATTCGCTTTCAGACAGACTATTAGCCACAATCTCATATTTTATAGTGGTAATCTCAGTTATCTTAGCAATTCTTTCTATATTTTTAGCTATATTTTTCCTATTTAGCAAAAAGTTTAATTAAAGATAGTTAAATTATATAATATAAACATAATCCATGGAAAATATAAAAAAGAGTAAAGAAACAATAACAAGTCAGGCTTTAAGCGGGTCTATTTGGAATACTCTGGCAGCCTTAATACAAAGAATAGGTGGACTTGTTTTTACAATAATTATAGCCCGACTTTTATTTCCAGAAGGATTCGGACTTTATAATCTGGTTATTTCAGTCGGTCTTATATTTTTCATGCTCTCTCAAGTAGGTATTGATAGAGCTTTAATTTTTTATTTTTCAAACTCTATAAAGAAAAAATCAGATAAAAAAGCAAGAGATTATTTTGCCTATACATTTAAGTTGAAAATCATAATTTTATTAATTCTAGCATTTTTATTAATGATTACTATATATCCCATGTCTATTTTTATATTCCATAAGCCAGCTATGATTATTCCATTATTTATGGCAACAATTTATATGTTCTTCCTTTCTCTAGATCAGTTTTTAGCATCATTCTTTTTCTGCATAAAAAATGTTAAATATGTAGCTCTTAAAGAATTAGTTTTTCAATCATCAAAAATAATACTTTCAGTTATATTCTTAGTTTTTATAATAAAAAATCCTACTCCTGCCCAAGCATTCTTAATTCTACTTTTATCTTCATTTTTAGCAATCCTATTTAGTATGTATAATATAAATAAAAAATATCCTAAAATATTCTCATTTTCAAATAAACTGGATAAAAATGAAAAAGCAAGAGTTGTTAAGTTTGCTTCTTACTTAACATTAACTTCAATTTCAATTGTATTAATCGGTAATATTGACACAATTGCTTTAGGTATAATTCTTGATAATACGAAATACATTGGAATATATCAAGCAGCATTTGTATTAATGTCTAGTATTTCCGGTTTGTTAGGATTCGGACAGGTATTACTCCCAATTTTTGTTGAATTAAAAACAAAAAGATTAGAAGAAGTATTCAATAAAGCATTTAGATACTCTATGATTTTATCTTTTCCAACAGCCTTTGGACTCTCAGTTTTAGGAGGATACTTCTTAGTACTAATTTACGGATATGAATATGTTGAAGGCGCTTTACCATTGTATTTCTTATCCCTGTTTATATTTTTAGCAGCTCAAGTAGGTCTTCTAATAGAACTATTTTCCTCAAGAGAAAAATCAAAAGATTACTTCCCATTACTGATTTTTGTTATTGTTTTAGATGTTGTGCTTAATTTTGTACTTGTAAAGTATCTTTCTTACTATTCAGAGGTATGGGCCATAACAGGAGCAGCAATCGCAACAACTTTCAGTTGGTTTATTTATTGTATTGGTATGACAATACTTGCTAGAAAAAAATTAAATGTAAGGTTAGATTCTAAGTTAATAATCAAACCACTTCTAGCATCAATTATAATGGTTGTTGTAGTTTATCTTATTAAAGTTTATCTTGGAGATATAAATCTCTGGAAAGGTGTAATTTTAGTTTTATCTGGAATCTTAGTATACTTTATTTCTTTAATATTAATTAAAGGTTTAAACAAAGCAGATTATTATATAGCTAAGTTAATTTATAATAGAATAAAATCCGTAATTACTGCAATCCGGCAGCGTACCATATAATTTTTAATCTTTCTATTAACTTTTGAAGATAATTCTTTTCTCTTCTTTTCACTCTTTGCTTCCAATTAGATTTCCAATCTTCTTTTAACATTTCATCCCACCATTCTTGTTGGGGTATATTAAATTTATCTATCTTTTTCAATTTCCTTGCAACAATCCATAAATTAACATCTCTACCATATGCTGGATTCTTAATTTCCTTGCCTCTTAATGTCCCATATTTTTCATATATAATTTGAAATCCATTTGATTTTAATGCTCCAATAATAGCGTCTGGATTAAAAGTGTGAAACCCATCTTTAAAATAACCGTTAACTGGTGTGTGTAAAAAATAAAAACCATTAACTTTAACCATTCTCAAACAATTTTCCATTGCTTGTTTTGTATCAAATATATGCTCCAAAGAACCAATATCTATTACAGTATTATACTTTTCATAATATTTTTTATCTATCGGCCTGTTAAAATCAAATTTTATATTAGCTTTTTCATCAAAATAATCAAACTCGTCAACAGCTTTAACTCCTCTAGCAAATAGCAACTCTTTAAAATTTTTATAATCAAAATCCTTAGGCATTTTACCTCCTCTTCTAGCTCTTATCTCTTGAACCCCGATAGAAGCAATTCTCTCTCCAAAAAAGTCCTTTATGCTAAAAATTTCCCTGAAAAATCTTAAATGCTCTTGTAATATAGCCATTTTAATCAAGAATTAACCTAATTTAGCATTTTTAAAATCTTGTTTCATTTTATATAACCTTTCAGCATATGGTTTTGCAGGATAATGGTTTATTATAGGTTTTTTAGCCTCACTACCTTTAACTCCAGGCAAGTTATTCCATTCTAAATCAAGCCATTTAACTTTTTTCATTATCTCAGGATTTTCATAATATCTAATCATTTTTATATTTCTCTCTTCTATACTCTTGTCATCAATTTTATTTTTTACAGGTAATAATTTTTTTAACAAATTAAACACCTTTGTAGCAAATTTTTTTATTTTCAATTTGTAAAATATCATATTAAAAAATAATTTATATTTATTAGAACTCATTACTTCTTTATACCCTAAAATATCAACTATCGCTGCATTCTCCCAATAATTATGATAAATATATTCTTTTTTATTCCATACATCATCTAAAAACTTTTTACTCCACTCACTTTTTCTAATAATAAAACTCCCACTATTAGGAACCAATCTGCCCCTTATATGATGTTTAACAAGATAAAAATCCTTACCATTTTCAATCTCCTTTAAAATATTTTTATCAAATCTGACAAAAAGGGCATCAGAATCTATCCAAAATACAAAATCGTACTTTTCAAGAAGCTCTTTAACAATTAAGATTTTATTCCATGCAACAGGTCTATTTGATTTTACGCTATTTAACAGCTCAATTTTAAATCCATATTTTTCAGCATATTTCTGAGCAGATTTTAAACACATCTCCCCCATATCCTTAAAATTATCATCAAAATACGTTGTAAGACATACAGAAGGTTTTTTTATTTTTCTCAAAGTCACTTTATTTTACCTTCCATTATAAAATTCTTTTATCTTACTTGCAATAAACTCCTGTTCTTCTTCACTTAAATCAGTATAACTTGGAAGATATATTCCTCTATGTCCTAAATCAGCCGCCCTTAAATTAGTCCAATTTTCATTATAATACATGGGCTGCTGGCTCATTGGCTTAAAAAATTGCCTTGTTTCTATTCCATGGCTTGTAAGAAATGTCTGAAGAGCCTCTCTTTCTTTATAGTCTCCAGCAAGAATATCATACATCCATAAAACATTTCTCGTAGGCATTAATTTCAATCCAGATATATCTTTTAATTTTTCATCATAAATTGCTTCAACATTTCTTCTTTTTTCTAATATCTCTCCAATATTTTCAAGTTGTGCAAGTGCAATAGCTGCCTGCATATTAGTCATCCTAAAATTATAAGCAACTTTTTTATGAATAAAATTATGTTCCGGAGTAAAAGCCATTCCTCTTAAATGTTCCATCTGTCTAGCAAGTCTTTCATCATTTGTAACACATATCCCTCCTTCACCAGAAGAAATTATCTTATTTGCATATAATGAAAAACAAGCAATATCTCCAACAGGTTTTACTCCATGAGCTTCTGCAGAATCTTCTATAACTCTTAAATTATAGTTATGTGCAATATTCATTATTTTATCCATATCACACTGTCTCCCATAAATATGGACAGGCATTATAGCCTTGGTTTTAGGAGTAATTTTTGATTCAATTTTATCGGGGTCTATATTTAAATCATCTTTACAATCAACAAAAACTGGTTTAGCTCCTGTATAAGTTACTGCCCATGCACTAGCAATCATTGTAAATTCAGGAACTATAACTTCATCTCCCTCTCCAATTGCTAAAGCCCTTAATGCAATTGTTAAAGCAGCAGTTCCTGAAGAGCAAGCAACTCCATGTTTCACATTATTAAATTCTGCAAATTTTTTCTCAAATTCCTTAACATAAGGTCCTTGAGAAGAAATCCATCCATCTTTCACAGCCTTGCTTACATATTCATGTTCATTTCCTTTCATATATGGTTTTGATACAGGATATTTATATTCCATTTTTCTCTTTTTTCCTTAGTTTTTATTTAATATTTTATTTTGGAAACCTTTTTGAAAAGGTTTATTATTATGTAAATTTATTATTGCTATCTTTTAATATATTTATTATATCATCAACTACTTTAACTTTATTCTTCAAATAATATTCTTTCTCAGCTAGTTTTAAATCATGTTCACACATAATTCTAACTAATTCTTTAAAAGTTATTTTAGGCTCCCAACCTAATTTTATTCTTGCTTTCAAAGGATCAGCTAATAATAAATCAACCTCTGCAGGCCTGAAATATCTTTCATGTATTTTAATAATTGGTTTTCCATTTTCATCAACATATTCCTCTTCCAATCCTTTTTTGCCATTTGACCTAATATTAATTCCGGTAGCCTTAGCAGCCTCTTCTAAAAATTCTCTTACACTATGTTTCTCCCCTGTTCCAATAACATAATCTTCTGGTTCATCTTGCTGAAGAATTAACCACATGGCTTCCACATAGTCTCTAGCATGACCCCAATCTCTTTCAGAATCTAAATTTCCAAGATAAAATTCAGTTTGCAAACCCATTTTTACTCTAGATAAAGATTGAGTTATTTTCCTTGTCACAAAACTCTCTCCTCGTCTTTCAGAGTTAGATATAACCATTTTTCCAACACCTGCCATAAACTTACCAGAGCTTGTTTCTATATCATAAACCCATTCAGGTTGTTGATTATGATATAGCATCTTTTTAATTTCCTCTTTCTGTTTTGCTAGGTGATGAATAATTTGAGCATTTCCTCCATTCTCAATTTTCCTAATAAAATCTCTTGATATACCACTTTCTTCAGAAATTTGTCTTTGGCTTAGTCCAAGACTTATTAATTCATGTACTTTTTCTTCTTTCAATTTATTATCTGTAGGGCTTAAAAGATTTATAGAATAATAGCCATAATTTTTCTCATCTTTTTCAAATGTTAAATTAAAATCCTGCATTGTAGTTTGGCTAACTAAAAATAATAATCCTTGTGCAAGTAGTATTGAGTTAGTTTTAAAATTTTTGAATTCATAAATGCAAGGATTGGATTTCAAACCATCAGTAAGATTATATCCTGTTAAGAACGCTAATTTTATTTCCTTATCAGCATTTAATATTCTATCTGGAACTTTTTTAAATCCATCATAAGTATAAATTTCATCTCTAATGTTTCTTAAATATGATAAATTGCCATTTAATGTAGTTTGTTTTACATGACCATATTCAGTCTTATATTCTCTTACATTTATGGTTCCCAAACTAACTTTTTTCCACAAGTTTTTAATAAGTTCGATAATTTTTTCATCATTATTTGAAAATTGCGATCTTCCATCAGGATGTATATACCCATCTCCAACCATCATACCCAGGAATAATGCTTCTTCCTTAGATAGTCTAGAAAAATCATTTATTAAAGGAAACTGTTTATGTAATAGTTTATCCCCTAAATTAAGGTCACGATTCTTTACTTTTTCCGCATTTTCATTTAACATATTGTGGTGATTAGTTGTTTCAACTATTCCATTTCTTGTATTAACAATTCTACATTGAAAGTCATCATTATCTTTCTTTCTTTTTGTAGCAGTAATGAATTTTAATTCAACAAAATTATTTCCATCCCATATTTCTAGATTATCTAATTCCCATTGTTGTACATTTGTTCCCTTTTCTTTTGCTCTTTTTATATCTTTAATTCTTTTAATTGAAATAATCTCATCGACTTTATCTTTTACAATTATGGGGGTATTTTCAGATATGCATTCATGATTGAATAATATGCCGTTAGCTGCAAATATACCATAAGCCTCTCTGAAATTTCTTGTAATATTAAAAGCATAAACCTTTGCACAAGCATAAGGACTTCTTGGATAAAAAGGAGTCTTTTCATTTTGTGGAGTTTCCATAACTTTCCCATACATTTCAGATGAAGAAGCCTGATAGAATCTAGCTTTAGGACAAACATTTTTTATTGCTTCTAAAATTCTTAAAGTTCCTAAAGCAACAACATTACTAGTATTTTCAGGAATATCAAAACTCACTCTAACATGGCTTTGAGCTCCTAAATTATATATTTCATCAGGCATAACAAATTTAATTATTTTTTCAATAGAACTAGAATCAGTTAAATCTCCATAATGCAATACAAGTTTACCTCTTTCAGGTCCTGTAAAATAATCAAGTTCAGTTAAATGATCTATTCTTTCTCTATTTACTATGCTAGACCTTCTAACAACTCCATGTACTTCATATCCTTTTTCAATCAAAAACTCAGCAAGATAGCTCCCATCTTGTCCAGTTATTCCTGTTATCAGCGCTTTTTTCATTTTGTTCTTTTTTATTAATACATCTAAACACCCAAAATTTCTAGTAAAGTCTGATTTTTAAGATTTGTTATGGTTAAATCAAGAGGATTCATTACTGAAACGAAGTAGTTAAAAACTAAGTGGTAGATGTCCATAAATCTCTTCTATAATTAATATCATTAACTACTTTTAACATAACTATTTCATTATTACCATTTCCCACAAATCCCGGAATAGTTCCAACAGGTTTATACCCTACATTTTCATAAAGCTTTTGTGCAACCAGATTATTCTGGCTAACTGTTAGATGTATGGTAGCTAAATTTTCAATGCCCTGACTTTTGATATCTTCAACAACTAATTTATCAGATTCTTCTAAAAGTCTAGTTCCTATTCCTTTATACCTAAACTTTTTTGATACTCCCTGCATCTCAAGTATTACTGTTCCATTTGTTGGAGGTTTATTTACATAGTAAGCAAACGCACACACCTTTCCGCCATCTTCTAAACATATGTAAACAAACTCATTAGGATCAGTTAAAGATTTCATAAAAAATTCTGCACATTTTCCTTTATTAAACCCCCCCTCATAAAAGAAATCTTGAGGAAAAGTTCCTTTAACAATATCTAAAATTTCTTTTAAGTCACTTAATTCAGCCTTTCTAACTTTCATTTTAATAAATAAATTCTTTTAAGAAAATTCAGATAAAATATCCTTAACTAGAGAAACAGCTCCTTCTCTAAATCTGGGATTTTCTTTATAGTTATTATCAAATTCAGTTACTTCTATAGTTAATGGTACTGTTCTATCTTCATGGCCATATTGTCTTAACCAAGGCATTATATCACTATTATTGAAAAGCTCTCCATATCCTGGAACATAAGCTTCCCAATATAACTGAATCCCATCCACTTGAGGAATTTTAGCATCTGTGTTAGGTCTTCCTGTTTCAGGAACAGGTCTATATATACTTCCATCATTTAAATGAATATGATTTATTGCAGAACCTAATTTAAAACTTAATCTTAACATAGCATCCGAAACTAAATGTTGTTCCTGAAGATCTTCTCTAAAATATCCTAAACTTATTATTTTATCTAATTCATGTTCTGCTCTTAAAGTCTCTCTTAAATGATCAGAATCATTTTTAATGCCTATAGCATTTTCCTTTATAACTTCAGCATTATAAGGAATTTGATTCCAAGTTCTCATAGTTATACCATAATGGCACGGATCAAATGTTATTTTTCCTCCAGCATTAACATATCTTTGTAAATCTTCTAAAGGTCCGAAAGTTATAGTATAAATCATATTTTCATTATCTACAGTTGTTGCAGGAACAGGTTTATTTTCTAAATCAACTGATGTAAACTTTGCATGACTCTGAGCTTCAAGCACATTTTTAATAACTCTATCTAAAAATTCTAATCTTCTTTCATAGGTATATTCTGGAGAAGAAATTTCTTCTTTACTTCTAACAGCATTTGGATGAACAGCAATCGATAAAGCTCTTATGTTATCTGCAAATTGAACAACTTTTAATAAATTTTGATAACCTTCTTCTCCACGAGATAAATCAACAGTTGAACTCTTATCAAGATCATGCATATATGGGTGATGTAATGCTAAAGGATAATCTCCAACGCCTGAAGAAGCGAGATTCTTTTCTAATGCACTTAAATCAGCAAGATCTTTATATCTAATAATTGGTTGAAAACCAAAAGTAATTTCTAAATCATCATTAATCCTTAAAGAATCTCCAGAAACTCCCAGCTCTGATTTAACTGCATTTAAAGCATCAATACTAGACCTTAAATCTCCCTCAAATGCAGGCATTGTAGGTTTTGCTATTACTAATCTCATAAAAAACCAATTATTATTTCATTTTTAAAGATTGTTGTTTAAAAAAATACAAGAAATAATTACTACTTTGATTTGATGACTTTAAACTCAAATCTTATTTTATCATAAAGGCCCATAAGAAATATCTTTAATGCATGTTTAAATGGAATAAACTTTTTCCATTTATGGGTGTAAATAAATTCTTGATTAACTAATTTTATTTTGTTTTCAAGTTCAAACAATTTTAGCCCTTTTTCATCAAAAGTATTTTCAGTTATGTTTATTGTATTGGGTATAGGAAAAGTGAATGTAGAGTAGTTAGTAGCATGACACTCAATTATTGTTATTTTACCTTGAGGTTTAGTAATCCTTACCATTTCGTTTATAACCTTAATAGGGTCGCTAAGTTGTGGCAAGGTATTTTTAATTAAACACTCGTCAACCTCACTATTCTTAAAAGGGTATGGAAATTTATTGAGATCAAAAGATTTATCTTTTTTTATGTTACTTCTATTATCAACATTTATCCAACCATTAAGATATTCATCTCCACAACCTAAATTTACTCTTTTTAACATATATTTTTTATTTTCTAATTCCATGTTATAAAGCGTTATTTTCTTTTAGTATGGCTTTTAACCTATCTCTATAAGCTTTTTCATCGAAAAAAGAAGTTCTTTTTCTAAAAGCATTTCCATTTAATTTGCCAGATTTAATTTTCTTAATAATATCATTTAACATTTGAGAGCCTTCTTCAACATTTGAAGCTCCAAATCCATATTTTCCATTATCTAAAATTTCGGTATAAGTTCCACCATTTTTATGAGCAAGAACAATTGCTCCTGCAGCTAGCGCCTCCATAGAAGTCATATTATGGCTTGTTCCCCATTGAGAATCAACTACAATTTCAGAATCAAGTAAAACATTTTTTAACTTTTCAAAGGAAGGGTTTCCAAGAATTTCTACTCTATCTTTTAAATTTAATTTTTCAATTAAGTCTTTTAATAATTTAATATAACTCTCAGAATCAGGAGTTAATCCCCCAAGAATTATTAAATTATATTCTGGATGATTTTTTGTACCATTTGCAAAAATCTTTATAGAATCATCAATCATTTTATTTGGAGCAATTCTACCAAATACTGCAATTTGTTTTTTCTTTTTTCCTTTCCATTTTAAAAATTCTTCAACCTTAATTTCAGCATATAAACGCTTATCCATTGGTTTTCTATCCCAGTATTTAATCAACTCTTCTCCTGTCCACTTATCTAAAGGATATATTCTAACATCTTTTCCTGGAAGATTCATTTTTGTATATAAGAAATCCTTAACAAACTCTTTAATTTTCCTAGTAAAACTTAATTTTACATGAGTAAACTTCTTTGTATCTGGGTAAGCACAAGAAACTCTCCAAATAACATATTTATGTTTGTCTTTTGCAGGAATATACTTATCCAATACTCTTCCATCAACATCAATTATAAAATCAACTTCATTTAACATTTTTAATAAATCAGGCTTCATTAATATCCTAGAGATTGTTTCTTCTCTACAAAATAGCTTTCTTATTCCTTTAGGTTGATAGAGTTTTTCAACTTTAAATTTACCATGATAATTTTCTATCTTTTTAACATCAATTTCAGAGCTAGTTAATAAGTAAACTTTCTTGCCAAGATCATTTAAATGATTAATTAATGAGTTTACAACTCTAGCATAACCTCCTCCAACTGAGAGGTTAGACATCGCAATAACTCCTACTTTTTGAACCATTTTAACCAAAAAACTATTATCAAAGCCCTTTAAATATTTACTTATAGAAAATTATCTCCACTCACTTAACTTCCTATTTATTAGTTTCTCAAGGTTTTTGATATCTTCAGCGTAATATGCTTTCAATTTCTTCTCAATCTTTGGATCTAGCTTATCTTTTTCAACATTACTCTTATTTGCCTTATTCACATTCTCAAAAGTCTTGTTCAATTTAGTCTTTCTTTTAATAAAATTAATAAGCTTTCCAAGTCCTATCTTCTCAAAGAACAAAACAACATTTCTCAAAAAATTAATAAAATACCTTAAAGACTTAATTTTAGTAGCTTCTTGAGCATTAACTTTTTTATGAAGAACACTTGGTCTAAAATTTAGATCAACTCCTAAAAATTTATACAACTCTTTAACAACCTTTTCAGGATTTTTATTTATATCTTCATAAATAATTATATGGATGTTTTTCTTAGGAAATAAGTCAAAATATGTACTAAGGTGCTTGTAATACATACTTCTAGTCTTATAATCATTTAAAGAATCAAAATTTCCAGTATCATCTTTCTTTCCATCTAGAAAAGCTCTCTTAAAATCTCTTTTTTCCTTTAAATCACTTAATTTAATGTTATTATAATCAGAATATGCTCTTGCAACAGGTTCTCTTAAAGAAACTATAATTTTTACATTAGGAAAATACTTTTTAATTATTTGAGCAGCAGTTTTATCATAAAGATAATAAGTACTATACTCTCCCTTTTTAGCATTTTCTGGAGAATTTTTAAACAAATTCAAATAACCTTTAATCCCACTAATTTCATACTCACTTTTAGTGTTATTTGCCCTTGTTTTAGAAAAATAATTGATTTCCTTTGTATATGGAAAAAATATCTGAGGATGTTCCATTAAACACTTTGCTAACCATGTAGTTCCGCTCCTTGCAGCCCCGATTCCTATGAAATCAATAGTAACATCTGCCATATATTGCAGAGTATAGACATGTTTTTAATTATTGCTTTTATCTCAAGGCTATGAAAGTATCATTAAGTTTTGATGTAGAGCCAGACTTACATTCCGATGGTTTTATTGGAATAACAGAAGGTTTAGGAAAAATATCAAGAATATTAGATAAACATAATGTTAAGGCTACTTTCTTTACAACTTGTGATTGTATAGAAAAATATCCAAAAATATTCCAACAATTAAAATCCCAAGGCCATGAAATAGCTTCTCATGGCTATAGGCATGTTCGGTTTGACGATTTAACAATGGTTGAAAAAGAAGAATCAATTAGAAAATCAATTGAGGTTTTTAACAAATATCTTAAACAACACCCTAAAGGATTTAGAGCAGCTCAACACTCAATAGATGAACATACTGCTAAGCTTCTCTCAAAGTATAACTTTAAGTATGATTCATCAAAAACCCCTCTTAACTCTCTCCAACTTTTATTCTTCCCAAAAAGATTAAAAAACAATTTAATTAACTTTTTTTCAAACCCAAGAAAACATAAAATTCATAGTTTGTATGAAATACCCACAAGTTCTTTAGGGTTACCATTTGTCTCAATAATTCCTAGAACATTTCCAAAGTTTCTTCAGAAAATATATATGAATGCCCTTCCTTTCATTTATAGAGAAGCAGTATTCTATGCTCATTCCTGGGATTTCATAGAAATACCACAAAGCAAAATTGATAGGAATTTTCCACATACAAGGGTCATAGAAAACTTAGATTTTATGATAGATTATTTGAAAAACAATAAAAACCATGAATTCTTTAAAATGGAAGAGCTTGTAAATTGAATAGTTATTAAAATGAAAATTATAAATTAAAATGAAAATCCTAGAATTATGCCATTTTTCTGCAGGAATATGTGGAGTATGGCAAAGAGTTAAACAAGAATCAGAGAGACTTACAAAAAATAACCAAGTATTAGTTATTTCTTCAAATGTAACCAAGGGAACTTGGGAAATAGCTCCCCCAGAAGAAAATCTTTACGGCTTTAAAATAATAAGAAAGCCATTTAAAAAATTTGGTGGAGAGAGTTTCATGTCATGGGATTTTGAAAAAGAAGCCCTAGACTTTAAACCTGATGTTATAATTGCTCATTCATATCGTCATCTTCATACAACTCATGCTTTAAAACTCGCAAAGAAACTAAAAAAACAAGGAATTAATTGTAAAGTATTCCTAGTAACCCATGCTCCTTTTGGAAGAAAAAGGAGTCTAATTCAAAGTATTTTTGTTTCTTTATATGATACATTTAAGGGAAAATCAACTTTAAACAAGTTCAATAAAGTTATAGCAATAACTAAATGGGAAATTCCTTATCTTGAAAAACTAGGCCTAGAAAAGAATAAGATTACATATATTCCTAATGGGATTCCAGAAGAATTTTTCACAATAAAAAACTCTAGTAAATCAACTAAATCAAAAGAAGAAAATAAAATACTTTTTTTAGGAAGAGTATCTCCAATTAAAAATCTAGAAGTTATGTTAAAAGCTCTCTCATCAATTAATGATAAAAACCTATTTTTAGAAATTGTAGGGCCTGTTGAAGAGGAATATAAATTAAAACTAGAAGCATTGATAAAACAATTAGGTCTAGAAAAGAAGGTTTTATTTTCAAAACCAATTTATGATGTAAAAGAAAAGATAAATAAAATAGATTCTTGCAGGTTTTTCATTTTGCCAAGTATTTCTGAAGGTATGCCTCAATCGCTTGTTGAAGCAATGTCTAGAGGAAAGATTGTAATTGCAAGTGACAACCTAGCCTCTAGAGACTTAGTAGAAGATAAAAAAAACGGTTTTATCTTCAACAATAATGATAAGAAAGATCTTTCAGAGAAAATTAACTTATTATTAATTTCAGATGAAAAAGTCCTAAATAAGGTAAGATTAGAAGCCAGCAATTCAGTTAAAAAATTCAACTGGAAAATAATTATAAGCCAGATAAATGAACTGTTTAGGTAACAATAACAAAATAACAAGTGGAAGATAGGTTATTAGGGGTTGATTGCGATTAATCATCATAATAATTAAATTAAAAAGATGGAACCCATTACCTAATACCTCCTTAAATAGGATATAGTTAACAAAATCCCAAAATTTTAATTAAGTTAAATTAAATAATGTGGTATATTACCTAATTACCTAAAATATTCACTTCTTTGTTCCAATCATCAATACCATTCTCCCAAATAATCCAGGCAATAGATTAGAAAAAAGATTTATCATTCTATCAATAAAATAAACAGTTTTTGAATACATGCTGTTTCTTGACTGCCAGATATAGTATGTTTTCTTTACATTAAAATTTTTCCCATATAATTCAACAATATCTTTTGCCCTTACTTTATGTATATGGAGATGTTTTTCAACAACCATAAAAGCTTCATCCATCTTGTGTTTTTTCCCAAATAAATAATACAATCTAAGAAGTATGTTATAATCATTAGGTATTGAAATAAAGAATAAAGCATCAGCCTTAGCCACTCTTTTCATTTCATCTATTACTCTTTGAGGATACATTGTATGTTCAAGAGTTTCTAAACAAACGATTATATCGTAACTGTTTGTTTTAACAGGAAGTTTACCTTTATCTAAATCAAAATGATAATCATGTTTAGCTTTGAAAAAAGCCTTCCCATAATTTGGATCAAAATCTAAACTCTCATAAGCTATATTTCCAGGAAGAAACTTCTTAAGTGTCCTATCTCCTGCACCGATCTCAAGTAGCTTCGCCTTTTTTGTATATTTTCTTAAAAATGCCACAACAGGTTTATACTGATTTTCAGTCGGCTCAAATTTTGGTTGTTCCATATAATACCATTTTATATTGTTTTTATAAATATTATCTTGCTCGAAAATCCTTCATTTTTATAGTATACTCTGAAGGATCCTTTATACCAGCCCAATAAAATCCCTCTTGCCTTAATCTGCAAGCTAAACAATACCCACATTGTTTACCAAGCTTATTAGAAATATAACAACTAAATGTATCCTTGAAATTAACATTTAATTTTACCCCTAAATTAACTATATCTTCCTTATCCATCCCTATCAAAGGAGCAATTATCTTAATCCCTTTCTTAACAGATACTCTTTCTAGTTTGTTCATTTCATTAACAAACTCCTTTGTCGCATCCGGAAAACTTTCCTTTCCATCATTCTTAAAACCAACAAATATATCATATTTTTCTCTACATTTACTTTTTATAAAAAGTGATTCAGCAATAGCTAGCGCATAAACTAAAAATATTGTATTTCTAGATGGCACATACCAATTGTCAGATTCTTTTTTAGTATCCTTTAAATCTTTAAGGCTTAGTTTTCTTACATTTCCAGAGACATTTATTAATGAGGGAGAGAGTTTCTTTAATTCAGGAAGGTTAAGTTCCATAAATTTAGCCTTTAATTTTTTAGCACATTTCTTAGAATAAAATCTTTCATTTACAAGAGATTTTTGACCATAATTAAAAAACAAAATTATTATTTTACAATATTTTAGCTTACCTTTAATATAATTGGCAGTTACAACACTATCTAATCCTCCAGAACATAAGATAATCGCATTTTTATTAGCAGCCATAAAAATTTCAATAGAATAAACTTTATAAGTTTGCCTTATTCTCTAACTATATGAAAAAACAAGCAAAGGATATAAAGAAAGGAGATAAAGTAAAAATCCTTGATAAAATATGGGTAGTTGAAAATATAGAAATTTCAGATATAGGAAAACAAGGAAGCAAAAAATGCCGTTTAGAGCTTTCCCATCAATCTGAAAAAATGGCTATAATAAGACCGTCTGAATATCCCTTTGAGGTTAATTAAAATGAAAATGGTTTCCGGATTCATAACCAATTGGGAGTTTTTATAATGATGACCATAATTGTTACCTCATATAATGAGCCGAAAGCAACAGAAAGAGCAGTTAATATAATTCTAAAACAAAAAATAAAAACACCATTTAAAGTTCTTGTTATAGATCCTTTTCCAGAAGTTGAATCATATTTAAGAAGGAAAATAAAAGATAAAAGATTTGACTTTATTCTTGATCCTGGAGAAGGTAAACCCTACGCATTAAATATGTTATTTGAAATGTTATTCTCTGAAAATAAAGAGGAGATACTTGTTTTTACAGATGGGGATGTATATATTTCAGATAATTCTTTAAAAGAAATTGAAGAGGCATTTAAAGATAAATCAATAGGGGCAATAACTGGAAGACCTGTTGCCACAAATAAAAAAGGAACCAAATATGAATTTTGGGCAAGAGTAGGTTATAGTGGAATAGATAAAGTTAGAAAAAGACTTTCAAGTCAAGGAGAATTTTTACAATGTTCTGGTTATTTATTTGCAATAAGAAATGGCTTAGTTAAAGAAACTCTAGAAGATGTTCCAGAAGATTGCGTTATACCTTATTTTGTCTGGAAGAAAGACTATAAAATAAAATATTTAGACAAAGCAGAAGTTTATGTTCAATATCCTACAAACTGGGCAGATTGGATAAATCAAAGAGTTAGAACTATTAAGGCTCACGAAAATCTTAATAAAATAGTTCCAGATATGCCTAGAACAAAATCTTTATCTAATGAAATAAAAGAAGGGTTATTATTCAGTTTAAAACAGCCAAGAAGTATAAAGGAGTTTTTTTGGCTGATAGAACTTTATTTTGCTAGACTTTACATATATTATAGATCAGCTAAAGAAGCAAAAACAAAAAAGACTTTTGATCCAGGCTGGCGTGAAAATGAAGTTAAGTCAGCAAAGCCGTTGGATTAATACCCCCACGAGATGATTAACTTTTCTTAAATTTAATTAGTTCTTTATCCAACTCATCAAAACTTGAAACTATTTTCATACTTCCAATAAGAATTGCACTAAGAGTTTCAAGAGAATCTTTAATCGGTTCGTCTGTTTTTAGTCCAATTGCAGGAATTCCCCTTGAATAAGCATATCCTAATTCCCATGCTGTCCCAGCTCCAACATGTAACCCATCAAGCAATGCAACAACCAAATCTACATCTTTAAATCCCTTAATAATATCTCCCTCAAAAATCTTTTTCACATCTTTAACACTTTTAGCAAGCCCCACATCTCTATGTGGAAGGAAAGTCTTATATCCAAGTTTTTTGCATAGTTTGTCAACTTTTTCCAATTGCTCAAGCTCATATTTTTCCCAAATCTTTCCAGCAATATAGATTTTCATTTTAACAAAGTTTAAAACCCTGCCACTTATATAAAACTTATGAATAAAACTAAAATTTGTATAATAAAATTAGGAGCTTTAGGAGATGTAGTCAGAACAACTCCAATATTGGAAGCAATTAAAGAAAAATATCCTCATTCAGAGATTACTTGGATAACTAAACCAAGTTCTAAGGAAATACTAGAAGATAATAATCTTATTGATAAGTTATTACTCTTACCACACATTCCAACTGATAAATTTGACATTCTTTACAGTTTAGACATTGATGAACAAGCAACAAAGATTGCAAACAAAATAATTGCTGATGAAAAATACGGTTTTTATGACAATGAAGGTTTTCCAGCGTCTTTTAATGAAGAAGCAGAATACTACCTTAATACTGTTTTTGATGATTACTTAAAAAAATCAAATAGAAAAACCTACCAAGAAATGATTTTTGATATGTGTAAGTTACACTGGAAAAAACAACCAATTAGCATTAAAATTTCAGAACAAGCAAGACAAAACATATCAGATTTTATAGAAGAAAACAATATTCAAGGAAAAATTTTAGGATTTAATATAGGTTCTTCTCCTAGATGGCCCTCAAAAGCCTGGCATAAATCAAGAATCATAGAATTCATTAAAGATATTCATAAAGATTATACAGTTATTCTTTTAGGAGGCCCTGAAGAAATAGAAAGCATGGAGGAAGTTGAAAAAGAGCTAGATAATATTGGAATTAAAGTCTATGCTAAAAATACCTCCAATTCTTTAAAAGACTTTTTTGCACTAATAGATATTTGTGATGTAATTGTGTGTGCAGATACTCTTGCTCTTCATCTAGCTTTAGGATTAAACAAACCCACAATAGCTTTATTCCTTTGCACTCCTGCATGGGAAATAGAAGATTATGATTTAGCTAAAAAAATAACATCTCCAATTTTTGATAATTTTTTCCCAGAAAGAATGGACCAATATGACGAAGAGTTAGTTAAGTCAATTAGTGTTAATCAAGTATTGAAAGCATTAAGCGATTTAGAATAATAAAATAATTATTAAGAAGAAACTGAAACTAATCTTTTTTCTAAATTAGCAGAATATTCTACAGCAGCTGAATGAGCCTTCCATTTAGCTAAATTTGGATCTTCCCTTACACCTATAATCTCTGGCAGTCCTGAAGATTCGGGATCCATTTCAAATGTTAATCTTGAAACAACATAGTGTTCATCAATAGGTCCAGAAACATAAAATAAAGCTATTTGCCTACCATCTAACTTAACTCTATAATTGCCCTCATCATTGATTAATTCAATTGCCATAGTTAAATAGAAAATTTTGTTTATTTAAAGATTATTATACTAAAAATTAATTAGAATCTTTACCATTATAAGATTCTAGTATTCTATTAATTATATTTGTTGTTGAAAAACCCTCTTCAAGTTCAAAGTGTTTATGTTTCCCTCCAAGACTTTCTATAAAAGCAACTTCTTCTTTAAGTCTTTCAGGATCAACACTTCCGCCCTTTACATGTACATCTGGCTTTATTTGTTCTAACAATTTCAAAGGTTTATCTTCCTCAAAAACCACAACATAATCCACAGTTTCTAATCCAGCTAACATTTTTGCTCTTTCATCTTCAGGAACAATAGGTCTTTTATCGCCTTTATTTCTTCTTATAGAACTATCACTATTCAATAAAACAATCAAGATGTCTCCCTCTCTCTTTGCCTTTTTTAGAAGATGTAAATGTGCTGAATGAAGAATATCAAAACTTCCATTTGTTGTAACAACAATTTCTCCATGAGCCTTAAGCTTTCTAACTATTGCTTCTATTTCTTCACCAGTTTTTATTTTATCAATCATTATAAAAAATTGTTTAAGGGATATTTAAATATTATGAATGAGGCCGATTACATAGTTAGCTATTATACAAATTCTTTTAAATACAAAAATACCGTTATTTTTATGTGTAGCCAATTTTCCCCTCTTAAGCAAGAGGTTTTAGACAGATGGTTTAAGGCTGCAGAATCATATGAAATACCTAGAGATGCTTATCATCCAGAGGTTAAAATAGTTTCAAAACCTGGAGAGTTTTCTTTTGGAGTTATTCTTAATAATTATAGATTCAAGAGATATGCTCAAAGAGAAGATACTTGTTTTTTATGCGATGCTGTTGAAATGTCTGAAAAAGAATCAGTTAGAAATTTAGATCCAGAAAATATATTAAAAGAATTTAGAGTTTTACCAAATAAATATCCATTACTTCCAGGCACAAGTCTTGCAATAACAACTAAAGAAAGGCCAATGTATGCGACTAATTTAGACGATTTATCTAGGGAATTATCAGATCTTTTAGAATTTACTAATAAAACAGGTTTTAGACTTTTTCATAACAGTCCTGGAGCAGGAGCATCAGTTGAAGGTCATGAACACTATCATTTAACAAATTTCGGAGCAGCATATGATATTGCTGGGGAGGCTTATGGGTTTGATAAATCAGGAAGTAGAGATATAATTCCATTAGAATGGAATATTGGCGGTGTTTTCAAAAAAACTAGCTTTCCATTTGCACACGTAATATTTCATACTGAACATTTAGATGGATTAGCCACATTTTTAAATAATATTAATAGAGAATTAGGGGAGAATTTTCCAAACAAAGTAGTTCCACATGGATTAGCTCAAGTTGAAGCGGGGATTTTGGTTGTTCCAGTAAAAATATTTGAAAAAAAAGGAATTGGTAGCGGAGACATGGCAAGTCATTTAGTTGTTAAAACAAGAGAAGAATTTGAAAGAGCAGATTATGATTTTTGTATGGGGAGATTGTCTGAAAGATTATATAAAAAAGGAGAAATTAATCTTACAAAGTTCTTGTAAGATTAAATAATTGATTTAATTGAGTTTGAGTAATAAAATATAGAAAGAAGCAATCTTTTTAACCTATAATATCTATTACATATTTATGTCAAAAAAGAGCAATGGACGAGTTTTGCTTGGTGCTAGTTATTCAGTAATTGAACCATTAGGATTGTTGCATTTAGCCGGAGTAGCTAGAGATGAAAATTGGGATAGAAAAATTCATCTTGTAAAAAGTCATGGTGTAGAAGAATTCAAACCAGATTTTGAACCATTTTTTGAAGCTGTTAAAGAATTCAAACCAAATGTTGTCGGGTTTAATGTATATACTGGAAATCATGTTCAGTTAGCGGAAGCATATAAGAGATTAAAAAAAAATCATCCAAATATCAGAACAATTGTTGGTGGTCCCCATCCAACATATTTCCCAATTGAATCATCTCAGTTTGCAGATGATGTTGTTGTCAGTGAAGGTTTTGATACCTTTGCTAGAATTTTGAGGGGAGAATTATCTTCAGGAGTTCATCCAATGCAAAGAACTATGAGATTCCCTCACCCTGATAGAAAGATGTTTTATGATGATTACCCAGAACATGCAAAAAGCAAACTTAAAAGTGTAATTACTATGACTGGTTGCCCTTACGATTGTTCATATTGTTACAATAGTAGTGGGCTTGAAATGATTCTAAAAAATATGCCTCCTGAAATTGCTGAAAAATTTAAAGCTTCTATGGGTGTAGGAACGCGCTTATTCCCATCCAATGTAAGGCCTACTGAAGATGTGGAAAAAGAAGTTGCAGAGGTAATGGAAAACTGGGCAGGAGATATTTATGTTCAAGACGATGTTTTTGGAATGAAATTTGTACCGAGAATAAATGCACGTTACAATGCACAAATGAGGTTTGAAATGACTGTAGGAGATGCAGGTAAGAAGAGGCTTGACGAGTGTGTAGAAACTGGTTGTGTGAGTTTAACTCTTGCTATTGAAGCGGCCAATTATCCTATGAGAAATGAAATATTAGGAAGATCAATGAGAGAAGAAATAATTTTTGAAGGAATGAAAAACATAATTGAAAGAGGGATTAAAGTAAGAACAGAACAAATTACTGCTCTCCCATATGGGCTAACTTCAGAAGAAACCCCAATTAATCTTGATGCAGATTTGGAAATTGTTGAGTTAAATGTTAAATTAAGGGAAGAGGTAGGAGGTCCAACAATGGCATGGGCATCCACATTTGCTCCATATAGAAAAACAGTTTTAGGAGAGTTCTCTTATGATTTCGGATTTTATTCAGATCTATTAAATGGTGATGTTCCTGATAGTTTCTTTGAAAAAAGCGTCTTAAGACATTTAAATCAACATTTGGGGTCAAGAATCGGAAAATTATATGTAGAAACAAAAAAATTGGAAGATACTTTAAAGAGTCCAAAAGTTGGAAAAGATATAAAAGATGGGCTATTACCCAAATATTTGG
Source organism: Nanobdellota archaeon (assembly GCA_038045565.1). GTDB lineage: Archaea > Nanobdellota > Nanobdellia > Pacearchaeales > GW2011-AR1 > JACPLR01. The sequence continues at coordinate 2,175 of JBBSXX010000138.1, read as the reverse complement.
AATTAAAAAGAAAATTAGATGAATTTACAACTGAATTAAAAAGTGATGATTCTTTATGGCTTTCCCCAACTGAACAAATTAGATACCGAGAACAAAATAGAGAATTAAGGGGAATATTTAATTTTGTAACGCTTGTTCCGAAAGGGCATGTTCTTGCTAGAAATTATCTTGAAAGTCAAGAACCATTTAGCTATGAAAGGCTTGGAAGAGATACAGAAACTCATTTAAGAAACTTATCTGGAAGTAATTCTGAAGCTGCTAAAATGTTGGAAAACATTCAAGATATGCGTGAATTTATTCCTACACTTCCAACTCTTAATGGATTTGGAAATCATCTCGGAGAATTAGCCCCTTACTTTGCGTGTCTTCCATATGGAAAATTAGCTGCTAAAAGAACTTTAGAATATGCTCTTAGTAAAGGAAAATTAACTCCAAAAGTTTTATCAGACGCAACAAGACACCACCTATATGATAAGGTTTTATATGCTGTAGGTGAATCAGAGTCAATTATTAATCAAAGACCTCACGAAATCCCAACATCTAGAACTTCTCTATTAAAGGTATAAAAATGTCAGAAGAAACAAAAGAAAAAGAAGAAACTAATAAAGAATCTAGTGAAAATAAAGCTGATAAAAACAAGAAAAATCTGGAAAATTGGTTGAGAGATAAATATAATCTAGGTCTTGTTGGGATTTTAGTTCTAGCAAGTATAATTAGACTTTATTTTTATTTTATTGCAAAAGATCAGGCGCACTGGTGGGATTCGTTAGCATTTGGAAGCCTGGCAAAAAATATGATTTCTCACATATGGGATAACTCCCCATTTATTGCAAATGAAGCAATTATCAGACCGCCCCTCCTTGGTTTAGTATGGTCTTTTTTGTTAAGAATCAATTTTTCAGATGCTGCATCTCTTTTCTTCCTAGAGATAATTCCTTCTATCTTATCTATACTATTTATCTATCTTTTAGCTAAAGAAATTTACAATAAAAAGGTAGCTTTAATTTCATCATTTATTTTAAGTGTTTTATGGATTCATTTATTTTATACTACTAGAATCATGTCAGATGTACCCTCTTTATTTTTCACACTAGCAAGTCTTTATTTCTTTGTAAAATCCTATGATGATTTTAAGCTTAAGTTTTTCTCACTAGCAATATTTTTTGTTTCTTTAGCTATACTAACAAGATACTTTTATGGTTTTATTGGAGTTGTATATATTGTAATGGTTATTGCTAAGCATAAACATAAATTCATTTCAAATAAAAACTTCTGGATTGGAGGTATTTTAGGAGCTATTCCAATAATAATTTTCTTTGCATATAACCTTGTAGTTTACAAAGGTTTATTACCAGCAGCTTCAGTATATTCGGCAAGTGCTGCTGAGAAACCATCATTTGCATACTATGTTTTAGGATTTATCCAATATGATCTACAATGGATTTTTGTAATATGTCTGGCTTTAGGAACTATTTTAGTTGTATTTGAATTAGCCTTAGGATATGATTCTATATTTAAAATGAAAAAACTATCAAGCCATTTAATGTTATTATTAATTGGTGTGGGATCTTTAATTTTCTTCATTTTTATATTAAGGGCTGCTGAGGACAGATACCTTTTCTTGTTAATGCCCTCACTAATAATATTTTCGGCAATTGGTATAGAATTTGTTTATAATTATTCAAATAAATACAACAAGATATTAGCAATTATTTTAGTAGTGATAATCTTGTTGTTAGGAGCTTATTATCATTTATCATATGGAAATTTGATAATAGAAAATAAGAAAACATCTTATATGCAGATGAAAGAGGCATTTTTATGGATAAATAAAAATACTCCCCAAAATGCAGTTATACTTGGAGATGGCATAGATCCATATGTAATATATTATGGAGAAAGAAATTATTTAGCGAGTAACTCCTCTATTTTAGATCAAAATATAAAAGATTCAGATTATGTTGTTCTTCACGGATTTGAACATCAAACACCAGAACTAATTAATTATGTAACTAATAACTCAAATAAATTTGCTCCAGCCTATTCAAACTTCTTTGATCCTGCAAATCAGCAGCCTGCAGTTGTTATATATAAGATTAAGAAGTAATCAGTGAACAACCCCAAGGTAAGGCCATTGGGGCATCTAGGAAATCATGTACCCATTAATTTATGTTT
>JBBSXX010000137.1:0-1630 GCA_038045565.1 Nanobdellota archaeon | reverse complement strand
TTAACTGCTTTAGCTAAATATGTTAACTCAGATTATTTTACAAAAGATGCTGATCTCTTAAGAGAAAAAGATAGTAAAGAATATCTAGATATAACTTTAAGACTAAATGAGGAATTAAAGAAAATGTCTAATGATCCCAAATATTTAGAAAAAATTAGAAATGGAAAATTAAGTGGAGATTTGTATTCTGCAGCTATGGATAATATGAAATTAGCTCTTAAAAAATTAAAATCAAAATCGATAGTCTATCATGATATAGAAAAAACAAGAGTTGAACTAATGAAAAAAAATCCTAGTCACTTCTTTCCTGAAGATCTTTACAAACATGGATTAATGCCTAAAGATGAATTTACCAGATATAAAATGGAAAAGGCAAGAACTGAAAAAATACAAGCTAAGAAAAAAAGGAACAAGATTATTGCAGCAGTTGCAAGTGCTTCTATTGTCGGATTATCGTTATTCACGGGAGCATTTTACAAATATTTAGATAGGCATCCAGATTTTAGAGAAAGAATAAGTTTTTATGAACAAAGAAGTGTGAGTAATTATAACTTTTATAAATTTAAATGAATTACCCAAATCTAGCCATATATTCTATGTCTTTAGGAATATCATAAAAGCTTGTAACATGTCCTTTATGGGAAATTTCAACAACTGGAATCCTTTTCTGAGCCCATGCTGGTTTCGGAACCCAGTTAGTATAAAAATGAGTCACCAGGGGATCTAATTCTTCATGTTTTAAGGGAAGTAAAGATTTTGCAACACCATATGCCTTTGCCCATGAATCAAAAATTTTAGAATCATCTTCAACACCCAATAACGGATTTTTGAATTGGGGATTTTGTTTATCTTTAGGTCTCATAAAGCTATAAGCATAACTCTCAATACCTGTTTCTTTATTTTTATGGGTATAACTTACAACTTTTTTAACATCCCATTTTGTTAAATAAGATCTTCTTAAAACAGAAATACCAACAAGTTTCATAAAATTAGGGTGTTTAAACTCGGCTTCTGCTTCACAGAATATAGTCTTAGCCAAAGTTAATCTTGAACTTTCTTCTGCAAAAGAAAAACTTCCAGGAGCATATAACTCGCTCTCCATCAATTTATCCAAAGCTTCTTTTTCTCTTTGAGCATCTAACTCTATCTTTCTCTGTTTTTTTTGATCTTCAATTTCTTGCATTCTTCTTTGAGCATTATTATATTCCACATTTCCTAAAAGTTCACTTAAATTATGATATTCCTCTCTGGAATTGCAAAGATCCTCATTTGCATCTCCAATCATTTTAGCAGTTGCAACAAAAGCAGGACCTCCAAAGATTAAACCCGTTGCAGTAGAATAATTAATCAGATTATCAAGAAACCTTCGTCTAGAAATATCATTTCTTTTTCTAAGTATTGGTTCTCCGATTCCGGAATAATCTTTTTCCATTTTTTTGTTTCTTCAAATTTTAATCTTAAATCTAAATCATTTTTTGTTAAGTCTTTCATAAAACCTTCCGTATTTTCACTAACGAAATTAATTTTCATACCTCAAGAGTTTTTAAACCTTTCTGAAATAATGTTTTGCCCGAAGTGAACAACCAGAAGGCAAGACCTTGAGGCATCTGGGAAATTATATATTCATTAA
>JBBSXX010000136.1:0-2427 GCA_038045565.1 Nanobdellota archaeon | reverse complement strand
AACAATTAAAATAACAATATAGAAATCCAAATCTAGGCTTTTAAATCTTTTGCTTCATCTTTTTCTGAGTTTGCCTCTTCTTCCTTAGATCCTTCATTATTCCACCAGCTTTTAAAACTCTTAAAATAATTCAAAAATCCAGAATCTCTCTTATCACTAGTTTCTTCTTCTAGTTCACCTTCCTCATTCTCATCTGTTTTGAGAACCTTTCCAAAAGACTCATCTTGCTTTTTCTTAATTCTTATATTTAAGAACTGTTCAAGTTTGTTAACAAGCTTATTATAATCTTCCGGCAGTTTTCCCTGTTCAGCCAAAACAACAATTTCTTCTTTTTCAGCAATCATTTCAGAAAGTTGTTTTTGACTTACTTTCTTTAATCTTCTTCCATGCTGAATATGCCAATGGAAATTATCCACAAGATCGCCATAAACAGGTAAGCTAGTTTTATCAACAAGAGGTTTTGAACCATGAATAACTCCCCCACTAATTCCTCCACTCTCTCTTATCTTAGAACTATAAGCATGAGAATAACTAACTGGTTTTTGTTTATCATGTTCTTCATTCTTAACAGGTATATTATCTACTACTCTTTCAACATCTCTAACATCAAGAGAGTTATTTCCAGCTCTAGCTATTTTAGACATTAAACTTTCAGTATTTTGAGGTTCAGCAGTTTTATGAGTAGTATTCAAAGAGTTAGCAGAATTTCCAGGAGTATTTTTTACCCATCTAGGAACTGTATGACTTACAGGTCGAATGCTAGGAGCAGGGGCAGGGGTTGAAGACACTACAGTATTTTGACCTTTATTATAAAATCTGCCTGCCTTGTTAATTTGATCTTGTGTAACTTTAACTATAACCGGAAATCCATTCTTTGTAGCACAATTCCTGCAAAGTTTAATAACCTCCTCATCTGTGACGGCATCAATAATAGATTCAGAGCTACCACAATAAGCGCATCTCTCCTCATTTAAAAAGTCCATAAAAAAATATACTGAAATCCTCTTTTTATTCTTTTGTATGGTATATCCAGTGGTAAAAACAGGATTAACTTGAAAAAACATCCTTCTCTAGTTGTTCCGAAGTGATAACATTATCAATAACTTTCTTCTCATCAATAATAATAACTGGATATTTTTCTATTCCATATTTATTAACTGCCAAGTTAACTGACTCTAAATCCATATCAGCAGCAATAGGAATCAATAAAACCTTATCAGGATATTTATCTTTCAATTCGGACAAAGCTCTTGAAAAGAATTTCTGCTTTGATACTTGATCAATTTCTTTTGTATTATACTCATATAAATAAACAACTGTATGAAAATTGTGGGTAGATTTACACTGATTCTTTATCTTAATACTTTCAGTCCAAAGCATCATTCTTAAAAGATCATATCTTTTATGCAACAAAAAAAGTGTTTCTGTAAATTTGGATGATTGATCAAAATCTTCAAGTCTACGAGCTTCTGAATAAATTTTATCTGCAAAAACAAATGAACTATTTACGGCTTGATTGCAACTAACATTAAAATTACCTATAACATTCTCTCTAAGCTGTTGATCTAAAAGATTAATTTCGGAATTAATTAAAGTTGTCCCTAGTTTATCAGACCTAAAACTCTCTAGGAAAAACCCAATTATAATCCCTAGAAAAAATATAATTATCGTAACAAAAAGTGCCTGCCAAAATGCGTGTTTAGGATTCATTTTATTATATCAACTTAATAAATAATAAAAAATATACCTAATAAACTTATCTCTATTAATTATACTTATACAAATAATAAACTTCCTCTGGACTTAAACTTCTATTGTAAATTTTAACTTCGTCCAATTCTCCAGTGTAATAATAATTGCAAATAGCTCCCGCACATAGATGACCAAAATGCCAATAACTATTTGGGTTATATAAAGAATTAGCCAAAATAACTGTTTTAGTTTGTTTTCCATCAACATACATTTTTACTGTATTGCTAGAAAATGTATATCCTACTTGATGCCATTGATCTCTAGAATAGGCTGTATCATCTAATACACTTGTAAGTATAGGTGTCGGAGAAGAATCATAAAAATAAAAACTAAATTTATTGCTATTATCATAATACAATCTCCTACTCCAAGCTGCATTCTGTAAAAGTATACTAGATCCTCTTGGTTTAACCCACATTAACAAGGTTTCTTTAGTACCATCTAATCCAGGGAAAGAATTATAATTGACTTGAATAAAATCATCAACACCATCAAAACTAAATGAATTACCAATTTTTCCAGCAGATGTCGATGGGCAACTATTTCCAGTACATGTTCCATTATTCCCATTTCCACTTTTATCTTTCATATCTCCATCAAAGGGCAAATATAATACTAATCCATCATTTCCAACAAACCCTTTCCCAATATTATATTCATCAATTAAATTTCCTG
>JBBSXX010000135.1:2017-11293 GCA_038045565.1 Nanobdellota archaeon | reverse complement strand
TTGTTGGATCATTTCTTAAAACTAATTTAAAATTCATTGGAAGCCCATTTACACCATAACCTGTTATTTGAGAAGTATAAATCGGGATCTCTCCAAATTTCTCTTTTTGAAAAGTCAACCCAATATAATCAAATTTTTGAGATTCGTGGCTTACCCAAGCCCCTGCAAATAGAGCAATTAAAAGTAATACTAATAATCCAAAAAACCAAGAAACCTGTTTTATAGTTTTTTTATCTACGTTTTCAGATTTTTCTTCAGTATTAATATCTTTAATTTCCTCAGTTACTTTTTCTTCTTTTTCCATTTTTTATTTATCCTATTTTAAAGGGAGAGGTCATAAGGAGAACCGTAGGTTCTTTTTATTACTGAATTCCTAGGGTTTTAAAGATTATTCTATCAGAAATTAATACTTGTTCACTGTATAAAGATTCAATAAATAAACAGTTATCCTTCCTTTCTACTTTTGTTTCATTAGCTTCTTTAAAGACAAAAATATTATCTGCACATGTTTTCTCAACAGTGTTTTCATCACATTCTCCAAGCTTAACACCACTAGATGTAAGACAAGTTTCCTGATATCTTGAAGCATATCTTCCAAGATTTTGAGTTATTTCACTTGAAGCAGAAGGATTGCTAGAAACAAAATATAATGGTTTGTTATACAATTCATTTAAGGTTAAAATTTGACTGATATTAACATTTTCAGTTTCACTTGGGCTATAATAAGAATAAAAACTAACTCCTTCCATTGAATATTGCCAATATCCATTTTCATTTCTTACAAATTCAACACCATTATACTTTATTTTTTCTCCGACTGCTCCAGTTGAACCACCATCACTACTAAAAAAGGCATAAGCTAAAGTACTAATTACCATAGTGCCTATAAGTACAATTCCAACAAGTATCTGATTTCTTTTCTTTCTTTTATCAACTTGTTCTTTTGTAAAAATTTTTCTCATAAATTAACTAGCTTTTTTCAGCTTAAAAAGATTACTAAATAACCTTTTATCAAAAGGTTTCCAAAATATGATAACTAAACATAGATAACAATACTAAATGGATCAGTTTAATAATAAATCATAATTAAATAATTAAATCTCTATTAAAATTCACATAATTAACTATAGGTAACAATACTAAATCTTTTCTTAGATGTCAATTTAAAATAATTTAATGGAGTTATCCAGATATTATATGTATCTTATTTACAATGTTAGAATTAAATCATTGGAATTTGTTAACTATTTAGGTTAATGAATACATTATAGCAGAAAATTTCAGCTTAGATTTTATTCTTATTTATTTTTTGTTTAGTATCATCAAAAACCTTTTAAATCATTTATTATTTAACTTTAAGTGATGGTGAAGATGTTTTATGAGTTATTTAACAATTAGAGAAAAATTATTAAGCAAAAGTTATGAAATCTTGGGATCAAATTATAGTATTAAAAACAACTGCAAGTTGGTCAAGAAATTTTATCCTGATATAAAAACATTTGTTGATATAGGAGCAAGTACTGGGACTTTTATTAAAGGTTTTAAAAGAGAATTTCCCAATTGTAAAATCTATGCTTTTGAACCAGTAGAAGAAAGCTTTATTAAATTAAAAAAAGATTTTCCAGAGGTTGATAGCTATAATTTAGCCTTGGGATCAGAGAATAAAACTAAAGTATTCTTTGAAAATAAATCAAATGCAGAAGGAAGTAATTTGGTGGGTTATGAGGAAACTAAGGGATATATTGACAATAATGATATTAAAAAACAAGAGATAAATATAAAGAGATTTGACGATTTAAATATCTCTATTCAATCCCCCTGTTTTACAAAAATAGATACAAATGGATATGAGCTGGAAGTGTTAAAAGGGATGCAGAATAAATTAAAAGAAATTGATATTTTACAAGTAGAAATCATTTTTCCATCTTTCTTTAAAAGACTTGATGGAAAAAGCAAAATCTCTGAGATAATTTCTTTTCTTTCAAATTATGGATTTAATGTATTTATCCAGCAAAACATTCATGTTATAAATGGAACTATAGCTCATTGCGATCTGATATTCTTTAAAGATAAAAATTGATTTATACATAATCACCTCAGATGTTTATTCTTCCAGAATAACTCATGCACTTGGTACACAGATAAATCTAGATAACAATACTAAACCTTTTTAGGTAATATCGCTACACCATTTTAATAATTATTTAAGTTAATATAAATGTTAAAGAATTTTAGGTAACATATCTTGGTATTTTATAGCTATAAATGTAAAAATGAATGAGTTTAAAACAGATAATTATATTTTATGCTTGTGCATTACCTATTAACTTTTTCAATTAAATATTTTTCAATTAAATAATTAAAATATGTTACCTATAAATTGCATAACTATGTTAATAGTTAAAAAATAAAAAAAGAAAAAAATAAAATAAAAAGTTTCTTTTCTTTGGGTTTTTAAGCCGCAGTTAACGAACTAGCAGTTGTACCTTTGAATTTCTTTCCAACAGCAATTTCTGGTTTGTTTGATTTCAACGAATTTACTGCGTTTGTTGTGTCCGCTGCTTCATATCCCGCTACTAAAGTAGCAATTTTGCTATCTGAGTATGGAGATGCGAATGTTTGGATTAAGTACTCTCCTGAACCTACACCTGTTTTAGATGTAAATTCTGCACTACACAATGGTGAGTCACTTCCAAGTAATCTTGCAGCAACAGTATTAACACAGCTTCCTCCAATAACAAGCAAGTTCTTGCTTGAAACTCCAGAAACTTCACTGTCTTTAACCGGTACAATTGTAGATGATCCTCCTGCTGAAACACTAGCGTCTAATGCAGATACATAGATTTGAGCATATAATTGCTCGTCTGGGTAGCTTAGTGTAGCAGTTTTTTGGTCTGAATCTGCTGAATCTGTAAGAACAGTTGTTCCCCAGAGGTCAGCTTCAGTAGCCTTTTTGCTATCACTTGCAAGGTTATATTCCCAAGCAGTATTATCACTATCCCATGTTCTATGCGCTTCATTAACTCCGATTCCATCGTCAGAACTTGATCCTGCTTCTAAGTCTATAATAACAGCTTCGTAATCATTGTCATCATCTTTTTCTTCGAAAATAACAACAGCAGGCTGTGTTATAAGCGAACCTTCTGGTGATGTCATGTACAATACAGTCATGTTTGGACCATATCCTGCAGTTTCACTAGAATATCTGTTCAATGGGCTATCACTCATATTAGCGTTTGCAAATGTATAAGTCAATCTACCTACACTAACATTAATGTATTGGCTACCTGAATTTACTCCTGTAACATTTAAAGCCAAAGCAGTTGCTGAGCCTCCAAATGTGAAGTTTCCAGATGCTACATCTTGAGCAACAGCAATATTTGTATATCCGTCTCCATCAGGGAACATTAAATTAGCCCCACCTAATGCCTCTCTAGTCAAGTTGATTGTAAGAGGTTGATAGAAGAACAATTTAGCTCCTTTTGAAGTTTCGATAGTTGGGTAAATAATTTTACTATTTCCAGAACTATCAGGATAATTCAATGTTACTTGGATTGTGTCAGAGTTTGTTGATGCTCCAGAATAAGTCGCAGTAAAGTCTTTACCTCCGATAGATACAGTTGCACTACCTTCAGTTGTTGTCGATTGCGATTCATACGTTGATCCAGAAAAGAAGTCACTAAATGCAACTCTATCGTTATATCCAGCTGTTGTTGATGAATCATTTGTAACTGTTGAAAGTTTTAACAAATAACCTTCATCTTCATTTCCTACCACAACATATCCATTTCTGTACATCAAACCATTTTCTATTACAGTCAAGTTATTTCCAGAATCGTCTACTCTTAGTTCTGCATTTGTTACATTTACAGCAGTCGCAAATCTTAATGTCTTTTCATTACCACCCCAATTCTTGAATGTTACTTCCACTTTGTCATCTCCGGCAGCTCTTAGCTTGATATTTTCCCTTGAATCACTTGAATCAGGGATATTCATACCGGCGAAGTCAACTTTGAAGCTTCCATATACTGGATCCACAAAAGAATTTCCAGGCGTAATTGCATCTTCATCAGAACTTTCAGCAGCAGCACTTACTGTAATTCCAGTAATATTTGTTGTTGATGTTGTAGTTCCGAAATCTACTTGAGTACCATCAATTGGCTTATCATCCTCTCCATAGTACACATTCGATCCGTCCTGTAAGCTTATTTTTTCAGCTCCAGCAACGATTGATGCAGATAGTTTAAGATTTGTTTCATCAGCTGTTGTTATAGCAACTGTCAATCCTTGTACTTTTTTTGAAGCAGCTTCATTAATCTCCTTCTGATCACTAACTCCAGCATCGTCTGTTACTCTAACAGTAGCAGCTGTGTCTGAAGCAGAGATAAGAGTTACTGTATATTTCTTTCCACCAACAGTAACATCTTGTGAAGGAGAGTCAGTATCTAGGTTTATTCTAGTTGCGCTTTTCAATAATACAAGTTTTGTCGATGTTGTTTCAGAAGCTACTGTAAATTTCTGTCCGAAAAGAACAATATCTTGTCCCTTTGAACTTGCGTTTGTAAAATCTACAGCTTTACTGAAAGAAGCAGTCGCATTATATAACGGCTGAGTCTGTGCATTAACTCCTAATACTACTCCGAACCTTGGGTCGTCAGAACTTGTTGGCATTTTATCAAAACCAATAAGATTCTTTCCACCTGTTGTAGGGCCAATTGTTAATGTGTGGGTTGCCTTTGCATCAACAATTCCAGAGAATGTTTGATCAGCAAGTACAGTTGGTAATTGACTCTTTGTTAATGAATTTTTAACTGCATTAAGAGAATCGTTTATGTACAACTTTGTACTCGCAAATAAAGGAGCAGTTTCACCTGATGTGGCAACACTTCCTCCAACACTTACACTCTGGCTAGCTAAAGTAGCACTAAGATCAGAACCTATGTTTAAAGCAGCGGCATAGTCAGTCTGCGCAGAAGCACTTCCATATACAATAGCAACATCTGAACTTCCTGAACTCACGAATGGAGCAGGGTAGGCAGCAGCTGCAGCTAATGCGAAAGTTGAACCTGCCATAGCAGCACTTCCTAAAACCGAACTAATCTTTCTAAAATTAAATCTCATTTTTTTTAACCTCCTTTCACTCTTTTTTATATTATTTTTGATATCTCTTTGATATCGGCTCATCAATCTCGGACAATTAGGGGAATCGTCCTTATTGATAATCAGTTGTAGTCCCCTTAGAACTACTGTCATTGGCCAGTATTGTGCTTACCAATTTAAGCACAATCCTATATAATTTAAAGTGCTTTATAAAGTTTTCGTTTATTAATTAGTGATAACATAAGATTTATTAACTTATATGGTTTTTATTACCATATATACTTAAATAAAATAACCACCGAGGAGGAAATAATAAAAAACTATGGTCAAAAATCCCATATATTCACAAATAACTGGAAAAATGGCAGAGAAAACTAGGATTATAGATATCTCTGAAAAAGGAGGGACATTTAGTTCTGTTTTTAGAAGATTTACAGGTCACGAAGAAGAGTATAATGTTAAAGATCTTTCTATTTTAAGACAGCTTTTAAGCAATGAAAAGGCCCGTCTTTTATATATAATAAAGACAAAAAAACCCCTCTCAATTTATGCTCTAGCCAAAATACTAAAAAGAGATTTTAAGACAGTAAGAGAAGACATTTTATTGCTAAAAAAGTTCGGATTTTTAGATATTGTAGAAACCAAAACCAAGGGAAAGAGAATATCTCATAAGCCAATTATTACAGCCTCAACAATAAATATCTCTGTCAGAATATAATGGGTTAAAGAAACAATAAAAGATAATATAAGGTAAAAAGATAAAATTTGACTTAATATAACCTTAATTAAATAATCATTTACCAATTGATGTAATGAGGCTTATTACCTATGTATTACTACAAACCTCAAAACTCATATAAATCAACTCACCTGAAACTCCGCTTGAGAATTGCTTTTGATTTGAAAGTTTTGCACTAGGACAAGCTTCCAAAGGATTTCCTTGAACAATCGGCTGAATAATATCTCTTCCACTATCCTTTGTTCTTATGCCCATTTCATAATATCTGGTATAACTCCCATTTGAAACTATATAACTTGCATTTAATATGCCTTTAAGGCTAGTTTCAAGTACCTCGCAACTTGTTTTACCATCGCCACATATTTCCCCATTATAACAATCAGAAATTAACTCTCCAATATCTCTATTAACACTTTGTGGTATTTCACAATCTGTTGTATAACTAGAAATAGAACCTAAAAAACTTGATATAAGCTTACTATCTTTTTCAATATTTGAAGCTGGATTTCTTAGACTTATTCCTAAAAAAACAATCCCAATAATTATTACTAATACCACAATTAATACAAATCCAACCATTTCCTCCTGACCTTTTTTATTTATCTTCCTCATTTTCATATTTTTCATACATGTTTATTTTTATGTTATTTGTTAATATATCATACCTTTACTTAATTTTAAATTATTTATTGATGTTTTCATTTCAATTATACGTTTTTGTTACCTATTCATATTTTTCTTTTTCTTTTCAATAAGTTAATAATGCTCCTCCTTTTAATTTTCATTTACCCTATCTTGAATATTAAATCAATTTCTCTCATTTTATTACATCTATCAACATTAGTGCATTACCTATTTGCCTAATTTTAATATTGTTTATTGATTATTTTTTCTTTTTATTTAATTTATCTTTGGGAACCTTTCCTAAACCCTAAAAATCCTACAGATTTTGGGGCACCAAGTTCTTTCGAACTTTAGTGGGTTCATTTGGAAACCTTTTTCTAAAAGGTTTATCCTCATTTTAATCATGTGTTCTCGTTACCTTTTAGTTATTATAAGATACCTCATTATCTATTTCAAGCATAATTTTTGCTAATTCACATTTGTCATAAACTCTTCCATTTTGACTCTCTTTTCTACACAAAGATACAAAAGAATATATTGGAGCAGAATTACTAGTTGTAAAAAGCTTGATAGTTGAACATTCAGGGTAGTTTGATAGCTTACATTCTACATTTGGACTTGCAGGATATATTTTTTCAACAATGATTCCTTTAATTCCCCAGAATTTCTTATACTCATCTTTACCTCTTAATAACATAAGTTTATCAGCATCTATAGAATTCCCCCTAGATTCATAAATTAATTCAGGATTTGAAGCAATTTTAACAACTAAGTCTTGAGTTTTCTCCTTTCTTAAATCAATAACTTGTTTTTGAAGATTAAGGGTTTTGTACGAAAGATAAAATAATCCCACTAAAGCAAATAAAATAAAGACAGCTATAAGCATAAAACTCATTTGCTGAATTTTTAATTGAGCTTTTTTACCAATTCTATTTATTTTTTTCAGGTTTTTCATTTTCAATAAGTTATCAATCCTCACATTTTTACTATCAATTATCATATCTTGCATATATTAAATCAATTTCTTTCATTTTATTACATCTATCAACATTAGTGCATTACCTATTTTCCTAATTTTAAGATTATTTATTGATATTCTCATTTTTATCATGTGTTTTTGTTACCTTTTCATTTTTAAAATAACCTACAAACTCCCATATTTTTTTCATTTATATCATCAGATAGTATCTTAATAACACTTAAATCTCTAGAATTATCTAATTTTGAACTTGCTTCTGAAAGTAAAGAAAGTTCTTGTTGTAAATTTGTCCCGCAACCCTTTCCAGATACAAATTTTGATTTTTCGATATACAGATTAGTTAATTTATTAGTTCTTTTCATAATTCTTTTAATATTGCACTCATAATTATCCTTACTGCTAAATATCCCTGCATAGATCAAGCTATTAATATAAGTAACACTCTCACCATCTTTTGTTATTGTTCCGCTATCATATACATTCTCACAATTTATGTCATTACAATTCCCACTAACAATGACATCACACTCTTTATTTGAAATAAAACAAACTTTTATAGAATCTTTTCCACAATCAATTAAATTTCCCATTACAACTATATTTGAATTATTTTCATTTGTTAAACCCTCAATTTCAGATTTCATATTTTCTGGAGGATTAACAAAACAATAATTTTCAGAATACATCATCATTATATCTGCTGTCTTAAATGGAATTTTCATCGATTTTATAAAAAAGTAAATTCTTTTTCCCTCAACAATCTCTTGAGAAAAGAGATATTGACTTTCAGTTCTTATATCTCCGCCAGGATTAGTCCATTTATCATCTCCAAACTTATTCTTCTCAGAAATTTCTATTTTATTATATCCAAAATCTCCAATATTTTCACATGAGTTGTATATTCTAGTATCATCAATTAGTTCTATTGCCTGAGTCTTTCCATCTTCAAGAGTTGTCTGAAGAGGATCAAGAATATTTACTAATTCTCTGGCAGTTTTTGTATTAATCTCATTATAGCCAGTTCTTACTAAATTTGTGGCAAAATAAATAGCAAATATCACTATAATTGCCCCAACAGCTATTGCAAATATCCAAACAAAACTCATCTCAAGAGCTTTTTTATTCATCATTAGTTAACAATTCCACCTTTTTATTCTGATTTTTTTAATTTTATTCTCATATTAATTTTATGGATATATTATAACCTCTTAAATTATTTATTTTACCATTTCATTAATGTTAGTTACATTACCTATTTATTTTTACCATTAATTTAATATTTTTTATATCTTAAATTTACATTTCCCATATTTTCTTGTTAGTTACATTACCTATATTAGTTTTAATTTACCCTCACTAAAGATTCTCTTAATCCTTTGCTTAATTTTATTTCAATAACTCCATCTTCAAATTTTATACAAGAAGGATTGTCTTTCAAATTATCAAAAGTTATATGTTTAAGGTATATTGAAGGAATTTTTGTCTTGCTTGGAGGATATAAATAAAGATTATGTTTATTTCCACTGCCATCAGACCTTTCTTTCAAAGCTGTTGAGAAATCATCATATTTTGGGGTTATCTCTTTATTAACATTATAAAAGCAAAAATATTCAACACCACAATTTCCTTGCAATCCTCTCTTAAATGTAAAATTTTCAATACCTGCCCCACTCCATATCTCGTCAACATTTTTTTGCAGATCAGTTAATATTTGCCCTGTTTCAGTTGTACAGCTTGTTCCTAAAAAAGATTTTATTACAATAAATGCTACAACAATAAAAACTGCAATTAATATTATGGAGAATATCATTCCATAGCTCAATTCAAACTGACC
>JBBSXX010000135.1:0-1917 GCA_038045565.1 Nanobdellota archaeon | reverse complement strand
GTACATTGATTAGGTAGAGGCTGTTTTCCATTAATGTCCTGACATTTTATATAATAATTTTCTTTAATATTCCATTCAGCAAAATGATCTCTCTTTTTATCAGGAGATTCGTGAGGCATTTGTAAAATTCCCTCGTCATCTATATTATAGTTACATTTTGTAGCTTGATTGTTAGCATAATAACAATCAGCATCTTCATCAGTTGTAATTCTGAGGTTATTAGCATCATAATATATTCTTGTTACTTGGGGTGCTTGAGTATCAACTTTAACAGAGAAAGTTGTATTTGCTCTATCTTGGTTTCCTCCAAGATCTATACATTTAAAGTAGTAAGTATAAACACCCTCTCTTAAGTCTTGTTTTTGTCTATGTGTATTTGCATTTGTTTCAAAGAAAGGAACATAATTATTTTCATTTCCAACACTATAATAACATTCAGCCTCACCATTATTATAACCCTCTTCTGTTTTTAATTCTAAATTAACAGCAACACTTGATGTTGCTCCAGTTATATTTTCTTTATTTTCCGGAATAATAGAATCATCATTAATTGTTAACGGCTGAGTTCCTTTTAATGTTAATACATAAGAGGTACTCATAGGATTCCTATCTTTTTTCTCTTTCCATGGCTGATCTTCACATCTGAAATAGAAAATATTGTCCTTTCTATCTTCGATTCCATTCAAAGTTCCTGAACAAGAATATAATAAATTCTGCCCCATTTCAGCAGGACTTCTTGCACAACTCATTTCATTTTCAAGTTTATCAAATGCCTGATCAGTCTTAGACCATCTGCAATTTGATGGTTCATTTGTATAAACAATTATTGGAGTTTCATCAACTTCGAATTGAACTGGTTGATTATTTCTAATACTTGTTTCTTCAATAATTGGAGGGGTTGTATCTGGCCCTTTATCAACACAGAATTTTATAATATATGGATCGGGATTGAAATAACCATTTGCACTTCTACACCTAATATAAAGTTCATATCTTCCATCATTACTTATAGTTAATCCACCTGTTTCAGTTGAATTTTGTGATGAAGCAAAAGAATTAATTGCATTTGGCCCAGGTAAATTTAAACTCTGGCTATGATTATAATCATACAACGAAGATTCTCCAAAATAATACTGCATATTATCATATAAATAATTTGTATCTCTAGTTGAAGAATTTGCACTTCCTCTCTGGAAATCAATTTTACATTGAGAAGGTTTATCAGTTTGTATTCCAAATGTTATTGGTGTAAATGCAGCAATACATGTTTCAATTCCTTTTTCTTTTGCAATTTCAGTTCCCCATGAAGGAGGTCTGTCTTTTGTATTTGTATATTTATATCCAATTGTTAAAACACTTGTCAATGGCCTAATTGCAGGAGAGTTAACATCATTAGGATTTGTCCATACACATAATTCATTAGCGGTTCCTTTATTCACAAGATTACAAGCCTGACCTAAAGACTTACATCTATATTCAGAACAAGGATGAACTCCATCATTACACTTCTCACAATCCCCTCCACCAATTGGTGCTTCCCAAGGTAAACATTGAAAATTAACAGTTTCATATTTAACTTTTTCATAAGTTAAAACAAAAACAATAAGACCAACACCAATTCCGGCCATCCATGGATGAGCTCCAATAGAACCTAAAAATCCTCCTTGAGAAGAACCTAAAAATCCTCCAACTCCATTAAACTGGTTAACAACTCCCACAGTTAAAAATCCTGCACTTGCAGCATACTGTAAAGATCTAGTTGTCTCGGGACTTAAACCCATTTTTGGGCCAAGCCATCCAATAACCGCGTATGCAACTCCTGCCCATAAGGCTCCCTGAATAAGTGTTTGTGGCCCTCCAAGAATTTTACTATAAATTCCTTTCAAAGGACCAATTCCTTTAGTTGCTCCAGTTCCT
>JBBSXX010000134.1:0-7769 GCA_038045565.1 Nanobdellota archaeon | reverse complement strand
ATTTCCTTTTCATTATATATTTCCATATTAATCTTTATATAAACTTATATATAAATCTTTCGTTTCGCTTTAATTGGGATTAACATCAAAACCATATAAATATTTTTAAAGATATTTTAAATTCTAACCAAGATGACAAAACCAAATATTGAGAATCTTCCAGTAATTCAAAATTTCAGAGAAGAAAGAGGAGAATTAGAAAGAGAAGTTTTGAAAGTAGATTCTCTTACAGGAAGATCAAACTTGTTTGTTTATATAAGCAGACTCTGTAAAACAATAGCTGAAACTACACAAGATGATGAAATAACAAAAAGAGCATATGGTGAAGCAGAATATTTTTTAGAACAAGCAGTTAAATATGCAGAAGAATATAAAATTCAAACTGAAATGTTGCCCGATATTTTTGATACAGATAAGCCAATAGCAATAATAAGGTAAAAGAAGAAATTTTTCTAATTTAAAAAGAACACAGATTCATTTTTTGAGAAGTAAAAAATCATTTATGAAAAAGAGAGAATTTGGCTGGCATATAATTCTGTATAATATTAAAAGAAAAATAGTAGTTTCTTCTAAAAACAGTCAAACCTTTATTTTTTATCAGATTGAAATTTACTCAATACGGACAGAGCAATTATTTAGTAAGTTTTATAAACTCACAAAATCCAGGTAAACTTATGATGACGCAAAGAATGGAGCAAGGTCATAAAATGTTGCAGATTTTGACACAAACTCATAGAATAGAAATTGCAAATCTTATTTCTGTTCCTGATGAGGTTATGCAATCTGTAGTGGGAGCTATTTCATATAATCCTGATTCTATTGAATGTATTTTACAATCCCGAAAACAATCAACAGCAGATTTAAAAAAAATTGATGCTTCATCAAAAGTTCAAACTATTTATTCTTTACTTACTTCTGCAAATGAGCTGCCTGGTTCAGAGACAAGAGAAAGCAGTGGAAAAATAATATATCCTGATCTGGGAGTTTTAAGAGATCATTTTAAGCCATTTGATTCAGTGCGTACTGCAGATGTAACATATATAGGGCGCGAAAGAAATAAACCATCAATTGTTTATTCAGATCATCTTAAGGGAGCAATGAGCCTATCACTTATACAAGTAGACTCTTCACAATTCCCAGAAACTTCAAGATTAGTTTCACAATTAAAAAAATTTGATGAATGGAAAAGAGCAAAATTAAGAGATGCTTATGTTTATTTAGGAGATTCTCAAAGAGAATATTTTGAGCAGTTTGATACAAGTAAATTACAAATTTTTATTCAAGAAGATATGGGAGAAAAGTTAGGTCTTAGTGAAAGTACAGTTTCAAGAATTCTTGAAAATCGTTTTGTTGAAATAAGGGCTATTGACGATTCTCAAAAATTAATGAGATCAAAGGACCTTTTTATTAGCCAAGATAATATTAAGAGATATGCAGTAACTCCTCAAATAAATAATATTTTTCAAGAAGAGTTAAGTAACGGTATGGCTTTTTCAGATCAAGCAATAGCAAATAGAGTAAAAAATGTTGCAAGAAGAACAGTTACAAAGTATAGAATAGAATCGGAAATACCTGGAAGATTTGATAGACAAAGAGAATATGCTACAGGAGTTGTTAAGACTCCATATAAATTGAGTTCTAGTCTTTAATTAACATTTAACAACATATTTATAATCCTATCTTTTTAATTCTAAGTTATTAAAATGAATGAAAACTCAGAAAATCCAACTCAGAAAAAGAAAAGGGAAATAAAAGATCCTGTAAAGCATTATGGTGAGCAGTCCATTAGGCAGGATTTCGTGCCTATAAGTGAATCTGATCTAGCAGGAGCAGTTGACGTTCCAATAATAGAAAAAAGAGTTGAAAGTGTTGAAAAACAGGGGAAAATCCTACCATTTAAAAAATCTAAAGAAAAATCAAAGACAAAAGTAAAATCAAAAGCAAAAAAATCCTCAAAAAAAGAAACTAAAATAAAAATCTCAAAACCAATAAAGTTGGATTCAAATGGACCAATTCTAATAATCACTGAAAAACCCCAGGCAGCTCAAAAAATTGCATTTGCTTTGGCAGAATCAAAAGTTGATACAAAAAAAAGTGAAAATGTTTCTTATTACTATTTCCTAAGAGGAGATAGAGAAATTAATGTTGTTTGTGCTGTCGGACACTTATTTACTTTAGCTCAGGTAAACAAAAGAAATCCATGGCCTACATTTGATATTCACTGGGTTCCAAATTTCCAAGTAAGAAAAAAAGATTTTACAAAAAAATACTATGATGTAATTTTAAAAATGGCAAAAAGAGCCTCAGAAATTGTTGTTGCAACAGATTATGATATTGAAGGAGAGGTAATTGGAATGAATATTGTAAAATATATCTGCAACCAAAAAGATGCAGACAGAATGAAATTCTCAACTCTAACAGGAGAAGAAATAAAAAAATCATATGAAGAAAGATCTAAAACTCTGGATTGGAAGCAGGGAATTGCAGGAGAAACAAGACATTATCTAGACTGGATTTATGGTATTAATCTTTCAAGAGCCCTAATGGATGCTATAAAATCAACAGGAAAGTTTAGATTAATGTCGATTGGTAGAGTTCAAGGCCCAGCACTAAATATCATTGTTAAAAAAGAGCGGGAGATTAATGCATTTAAGTCAACTAAATACTGGGATATTTATTTAGATGTCTCCGATAATAAAAATTTGGTAAGAGTTAAACATAATAAAGATATAACAAAAGAACCAGAATTAAGCAAATTCAGAAATCTTAAAGATAAGGAAGGAATAGCTGAAACAAAAAAATCTCAGCAGAAAATACCTCCATTAAGTCCATTTGATTTAACTAGTTTGCAAATAGAGTCATATAAATTTTATAAGATAACTCCCTCGAGGACTTTAGAAATTGCTCAAAGACTTTATCTCGCAGGAGTTATTTCATATCCTAGAACCTCAAGCCAAAAAATTCCAAAAGAAATAGGTTACGATAAAATACTGAAAAGACTTTCTGAAAGATTTGACTTCATAAAGTATGCAAAAAGAAAAGAGCCAATTGAAGGTAAAAAAACAGATCCTGCCCACCCCTCAATATTCCCCACTGGAGAATTTCACCAGTTAGAAGATGAAGATTTTAAGATATATTCATTAATAGTCAAGAGGTTTGTTTCTTGTTTCTGTGAAGAAGCAATTGTTGATAATAAAAAAATAAATGTAACTGTGGATAATTTACTTTTCACAGCATCCGGATTAGGAATAGCTGAAAAAGGATGGATGAATGTCTATCCATCAAATCTTGTTGAAAAAGAATTGCCAGATTTAAATGGAAAAGTTTTAATTAAAAAAGTAGATATTGAAGAAAAATACACCCAACCTCCACATAGATACTCTCCAGCATCACTTTTAACAGAATTAGAGAAAAAAAATCTTGGAACAAAAGCAACAAGGGCAAATATTCTAGAAACTCTATATGATCGAAATTATATAAAAGAAAAAAGCATTCAGGCAACAAGTCTTGGAATTTCATTAATTGATTCATTGGAAAAATACTGCCCTATAATAATTGATGAAAAACTTACAAGAGATGTTGAAAAACATCTAGAAAGTATAAGAAACTCTAAAGACTTGAATAAAAAACAGCAGGAGGTTTTAACAGAAGTCAAGCAGATAATTTATAGTATTGGAAAAGAATTTTCAAAAAACAAAGAAAATATAGGAAAGAGTTTATTTGAAGCAACAACTCAATTATGGGAAGATCAGAAAAAAGAAAATGAATTAATGCCTTGTGACGTATGTAAAAAAGGAAATCTCACAATTAAATATTCTAAAAAGTCAATGCGTTATTTTGTTGCATGTACAAATTATCCAGAATGCACAAATACCTATTCCCTTCCACCAAACTCGCTTATCAAGAAGACAGATAAAACATGTGAGTTTTGTAATTTTCCAATGTTAATTTCAATTAAAAAAGCAAAAAGACCCTGGATTTTTTGTTTTAATCCACAATGCCCAAGCAGAAAAGCAAGAGAAGAGGCTAAGGCCAAACAAGAAGCTGATAATAACAGCAATAATGATTCTGAAGAAAATAATAGTTAATAATAGAAAATTGTATTATTAATTATGTTTAAGATCAAGTAAATATGATCAATTTAAAGAAATAATTTAAAATCATAAATGTTGTCTTATCATTACCTAATAATCTAAACTAAAAATTTATCTTCCAGCAAATGGATTAAATCTGTTTATACCTTGGGGCTGACCTTGAGGAGGGCCTTGCTGAACAGGTCTTGCTGGTTGTGTTGGCTGAGGCCTTTGTGGCATTTGCTGAGGTCTTACTTGCTGACCTTGTGGGAAAAATGGCGGGAATCTTGGAGGCATTCCAGGTCTTTGTTGTCCTGATGGCCCTGAACTTCCTCCACTTTTTTTAGCATTTTTATTTTTCTTTTGAAGATAAAAATAAATTCCAGCAATTACAACAGCAATTATTAAAATAACTAAAACTATTATGAAATAATAAAGTGCAGGAATATTTGCAGGAGCATTTGTTGTTGTAGTTACTTCTCTCTCACATACATCATCTGAATTACAGAAATATCCCTCTCCACAATCACTATCATCTACACAACTTCCAGCAGTTTCAGGATTATAATTACACTGTCCTGGAACTTTCACAGGATCTAACTCTTCACCACTAACACATCCAATATAATATTGCCCATCGCAACTGCTCGAAGTACATGAACCTCCTCCACTACCTCCACCAGTTCCGCCTCCACTTCCACTAGTTCTTGTCGCACAAACACCAAGTTTACAAATTTTATTCAAGTCTGAACAATCATATAACTCAAAGTCAGAAGTATTTCCATCACAAATTGCTTCATATAAGGTGTGATTATCTTCATCACAAAAGTCAGTATAAAATTCTGCTCCATCAGGTTGAAAAACTCCATCAAGCGTATAATTTAATGAAGATCTAATATTATAATTTATTCCATCATTATCTTTACAAATTTCAACAGCTGTTCCAATACATGCTCCATTTAAACAACCATTTAAACATGTCTGATTTACATTTGTAACACCAGAATTTCCAACACAAGAATATTCAGTTACAGCAGTTGAATTAAAACAACTATCATTAAATGTTTTTAATAGAGTTCCAATTGTCAAATTTACCTGACCCTTAATATATGTTTGTGAACCTCCACCGCCATCGCCATCAACACATGTACTAATTGTTGAACAAGCCCCATTAGAACATTGCTGTCCTGATGAACATGTTGTTAAAGTTGTATTTGTCTGAATAAACTGACAATTATTACTTGAACATGTTGGAGTTATAGTACTATTAATAATACTATTTCCATTGCAAATTAAAGTACTATTACCAATTCCACACTGAGAGTTTTGAGTACATGCAGAAGTAATACACTGTCCTTGAGGATTACATACATAACCACTAGCACATGTTCCACAACTTTCTATCGAACATCCATTATTAAAATTTCCACACTGAACCTGGCCACATGTATTTGGAACACAACTAATATCAACACAAGATCCGTCATCAGTATTACACTCTTCATCAACTCCGCAACTCTGAGCACTTCCCCAAGAACCTCCAGCAGAACATATTTGATAATTTGTTGAAGATGTACATTGTCTTTGTCCAGAAGTACAAGTTGTTGTACAGCTTTGCGATTCTGCTGGTTTTCCAGTTGATGTTCCACAAGCATTAGCATCTGTACATGTTCTTGTTTGAGTTCCTCCACTACAAGTTCCCCAATTTGTACATTGCCAGTCTGGAGTACAAGTTGTACCACCTACCTGAGTAAATATATTTCCATTTGCAGATTGATAAGCACTAGCACCATACCAAATAATCACTTTATTATTAATATCATCAAAATAACCTACACTTGGTATTGTTGTTGCAGGCAATCCACTTGGAGTAGTGATTAAAGTTAAAGTATTTGTATCTTGACTATATCTATATACTTTTAACCCATTTTCATTATAGAAAAATAATACATAATTTTTTCCAGAATTTCTATAAGCAAAAGCAACTTTTGGTTCTCTATCATTATATATTGGAGGATAGTTTGTCTTAATAGATGCTGTTTGATCTGAAAAACTCCCAGGCATATTATCTCTTTTCATCATTTTTCCTGCAGTTCCCCACATGATTTCATTCCATTTATTAGAGTTTGAATAAAAAGCTGTTTTCGGTTTAAAGTTTCCAGCTAATCCTTCTGCTTGTTTTTGAGTTGAACCATAAACTGTCCAAGAAGCTCCACTTCCTAAAGCTGTTCTATATCCATATCCATTACTATCAAATAAATATACTTGTCCTCCAGAATTACTTAAATTTTGATAATATCCTACAATTGGAATAAAACTAGTTGGAAGTCCTTGATTCGCTAAACTTGATCTTGTTACTGGATTAAAACTAGTTCCATTTGCAGAAACATATATATTACCATTAGCATCCCACAAATTTATTTTTCCACCACCAAAACCATGTGTATAACCAACAACAGGAACAAAATTATCTGGTAACCCTGCATAGGGAGCAGGACTTAATCTTGGCCCAAATAAGCCATTAAACCAATCAGAGAATGAAAATGCGTAAACTCCAGAAATTAAAACAACACTTATTAAAATAATGGCAAAAATGCCAACAACCCTCTTTTTATTCATATCTTGGATACTAAAAAAGGATTAATAAACTTTATGTTAATTCCTTTACTAGTATTATTATAACATATTCTAATAAGAAATTATTTTTGAACCATTTTTAAAAGGTTTATAGGTAACATATACTACCTTATACTTTAGATTCAATTAACATATTTCATATTTAGATTATGCCATCATTTAAAGTTTAGTTATGCATTACATATTATTATTTAATATTAATAGTACAAAAATGTAATTTAAAATTTAAACCAATTATATTAACGATTAAAAAAAGCTTTTCTTTTTTATACCCTCATTTAATACAATAAATTCCATTCTTTTTTCTGGAAGGCTTCTGTGTTTTTGAAGAATTGCAGTTCGTCTTCCATTTTCCATTTTTAATTCTATTAAACATTTGCTCCAATATTTTAATAAATCTCCACCAACCATTCTGGCAATTCTTTCATCTTTAATTTTAGTTGTTGGTTTGGAAAACCTTTCAAAAGGTTTATCTTTGATAAAATCATAATAAATCTGATTGGAAATTAAAACAGGAATATTTCTTTTTCTTGATATTTCTGCAAGTATTCTAAGCTGCTTTGCCATTTCTCGATTAACTGATTTTATTTTTTCATCTTTACTAAATCCTGAATTGGCGCCATTACTAATTTCTTCGGCAATTTCTAGCCTATAAAGCATTGTCATACTATCTACAATAATCAATCCTATTTTTGAATCGGAATTTATTTCTTTCAATAAATTGTCAAATATTTTTTTCTGTTCATTAAAATTTGTTGGTTTTAATAATAAAATATTTTTCATTGATTTTTCACTTTCATCTCCAGCAATTTGTTTTAATCTGTCAATTGAAAAACCCCCTTCAGTATCAATAAAAATGACCTTGTTTTCTTTTTTAGATTGAGAGACAGCCACTAAAATACAAAAATTTGTTTTTCCACTTCCCGCAGGCCCATAAATTGTTGTTATAATATCTCTTTCATACCCTCCAAAAAGCCACGTATTAAAATCATAACTTCCAGTGGAGATTTTATTGCTTGACATCTAAAATAAAAGGTTTAGAATTTTATAAGGATATAT
>JBBSXX010000133.1:0-1242 GCA_038045565.1 Nanobdellota archaeon | reverse complement strand
GCATAATCATTTATAGCTCTTGTTAATGCAGTTTTGAAACCAGAAATATGAGTTCCACCCTCAACTGTATTAATTGTATTTACAAAACCAAAAATATTTTCCTGATAACCATCAACATACTGCACTCCAACCTCTATAATTGTAGAATCAGCCTGTTTCTTAAAATAAATAGCCTTATGAATTGGTGATTTTGAACGATTAATCCATTTAACAAATTCAGTTAAACCTCCATCATAATGAAACTCTTCTGCTTTCCCATCCCTTTCATCTTTAACAATTATCTTACCCTTGGGATTTAAGAAAGCTAATTCTCTAATTCTATTTGCTATAACTGAAAAATCAAAATTAACAGTAGAAAATATTTCCGCATCTGGATAAAATGTAACAGAAGTTCCTGTTTCTCCATTTTTAACTGTTCCAACAACCTTAACAGGGCCTTGTGGAACTCCTATCTTGTAAGTTTGCTCATGAATTTTTCCATCTCTTTTAACCTGAACAATTAACTTAGAAGACAATGCGTTTACACAAGAAACTCCTACCCCATGTAACCCTCCAGAAATTTGATAAGCTTTGCTCTCGAACTTACCTCCAGCATGAAGTTTAGTCATTACAATTTCAAGTGCAGATTTTCCAGACTCATGCTTATCAACAGGTATTCCTCTACCATTATCTACAACAGTCAAAGAACCGTCTTTGTTTATAGTAACCTCAATTAAGGTTGCAAAGCCCCCTTGAACCTCATCAATAGAATTATCAATTACCTCATAAAAACAATGATGTAAGCCCTCTTTTGATGTATTTCCAATATACATCGCAGGTCTAAGTCTAACTGCTTCTAATCCTTCAAGAACTTTGATTGATTTTGCACTATATTCTTCTGCCATGATTAAATCACCTAGAAAATTTGAAAAATTTTCCTATTTTTACACCCTCCAAAAGCCTCTAGCCTTTAAAAAGCTTTCCATGGAAAAATAGACATTTACCGACGATAAACTGGAATTTTTTAGCGACGAGAAGCTAAAAAATCTTCATCTAATCACTTCACAAACTCGACATTATTCATACCTTCAAACTCTTTATCTCCAGTAAGAAACTTCAAGCTATTTTTTGATGCAACAACATAACCCAAACAATCAGTCATTGATAATTTTTTAGTTTTGTTTTTAAATCTAAAATCTGAAGCCCCAATAATATCTTCATTTGAAATATCTAATAATATATAATCAAATTTAGTAATCCAAT
>JBBSXX010000132.1:0-1988 GCA_038045565.1 Nanobdellota archaeon | reverse complement strand
GAAGTTTATTACTTGTATAAGTATGGATAATAAACCTTTTAACGAAAAGGTTAATGGAAATAAATTCCCATACTTCAGATTTTACAATCTAAAGTTTCCAAAATAAACTTTTTAAGTAACTATTTCTACTTTTCCATCATTGATTATAATTGTGTGCTCACTTTGAGCTACCTTTGAATGAGATTTTTCTATTAGTTGAGAAAATTGATATAAAATTCCTGCTTTTTCTAAAAGTGATAAAGAGATTAAAGCCCTAGTTCCAAATTCCTTAACTAACCATCTTGAACAAAATGGAAGAGTTCCATAATTTTCAGCTATATAACCTAAAACTTTTCTAGCATTATTATCTCTAATATTTCCAGATACTTTTTTAAGTTCATAAATTCCTGATGGTTTTCCATCATAAACTAAACCTTGGCCAGTTGTAATAAATGGTTCTATGGCATATACACCATCTTTTAATTTTGCGGGACTTTTATTATTGTAATTTGGTATACTTGGAGGAGTATGGAGTTGATATTGTTCTATTCCATGCCCTGAAAGATTTTGTATCGCAGAAAAATTATATTTTTCAGAA
The DNA here is from genome assembly GCA_038045565.1 of Nanobdellota archaeon. GTDB lineage: Archaea > Nanobdellota > Nanobdellia > Pacearchaeales > GW2011-AR1 > JACPLR01. Next base: position 1,411 of record JBBSXX010000132.1, on the reverse strand, counting down.
ACTTTTTGTATTTCATGACCTATTTCGCCAAGACTTTTGCCTTTTTCGACTGCTCCTATTGCAGATTCTAATGCTTCTTCGCTACATTTTATTAATTTTTTATTCTCATCAGTATTTTCAAGATCAATTGTTATTGAATTATCTGCGACATATCCTTCAATTTCAACACCAAAATCTACTTTTATTAAACCATAAGCTTTAGTTTCATCATTGTAACTTGGAGTATAATGTGCTGTATAATCATTAATTCCAAGATTTACAGGGAACGCTGGATTTCCTCCTAATTTTATTATCTCTTCCTCAATTTTCTCAGCTATTTCTTTTAATAACATATCTTTTTTAACTAACTTCTTTGAAAACTCCTTTACCTTTCTAACTATCTCTCCTGCTTTCCTTGTATTTTCTATTTCTTCTTTCTTCATTATTTAGGTAATATATTTAGTTTTATAAAGATATTGAGAACAGAAAGATTAGGTATAAAGCAGGTAGCAACAATTCTTTTGTAATACCTTAGATTCTTAGCAGATAAACTTTATGTAATAATACTAAATATAAGTTAATGGGTGGAAGAATTCAAGGAGAGGTTATAACCAAAAGAATCATAGATTCTTTGGTCCAGAGAATTTCATTCTCCTGGAGGAGAACCATTGGTTCTTTTTATTAAATATAAGTTAATGAATTAATAACTTTTTAGATGTCTTAAGAGATCATTTTATTGATTCACTTTTAATTTACTTTCATCCTTTTTTCTTTAGGGAGGTAATTTTGGAGGAATGAATCTCGGTTTTTTGCAATTCCAAAAAAATCATTCTCAAGTTTTAGGACTAAAAAAGGAGACTTAAATGGGGAGGGCATTTCCAAATTTTTTCCATTTAGGAGGTCTATTTTTTGTTTTTCATTAATTTCAAGAATATTTTTAGATATTTGAGCTTTTAATACTGGAAGGTTCATTACATCAAAATTCAACCTTACATGTTGATCGTTATCAACTAGAGTACATAGCTGAGTTCCAATAAGCTCTATATGCATATTTTTAGCAATATCATTAAGTTCTTCTCGAGATAAGTCTCCAGAATATGCCCTTATCTTATCTTTGCTTGTTTTTATTAACAGCATGGGAATGTTTTCTATCCCATAATCCTCCTCCAAAAGATGAAGTATTTTTTTCTTCTTTGTATTGTCTAAAATTTCAACTTTCATTGCTTAAGACACCTACGGTTTCCTTGAGAATCACTGATTCTCTGGACCCAAGAACTAGTAAGTTCTTTAGGTCTTGAAGCATCAACTTCCCTTTCTTTATTTATAATTTCAACTTTCATTAGATAAACTTTATTAATCTGAGTTTATTAATTTTCTTATGCTTAATAAAAGAGGGCTGTCAGAGATAATTACGAGTGTTTTAATTGTTCTT
>JBBSXX010000131.1:2352-3436 GCA_038045565.1 Nanobdellota archaeon | reverse complement strand
ATAATCATTCTTTCTTCTCAAATCTATTAGCATCTCTAGAATACATTTTATCTGCCATCATCTTATCCCATTCTTGTTGAAGATTAATATTGTGGCTGTTTGCTAAGCATATTACTGTAAAAATAATATCAGATAATTCACTTCCTAAATTTTTAATAGCTTCTTCAGGTTTTTTCTTTTTAGTTCCATGAATATGACTTAATTCTCTTGCTAATTCCCCAATTTCTTCAGCAAGTCTTGCAAATTGCTCAAGAGGAGGCCAGTATTGGGGAGTAAAACTACTTGTCCAATCATCAACCTGTTTTTGATGTTCATATAAACTCATTTAAATTAAAACATTAAATAGAATTTAAAGTTTATTGTAATAGAATAAAGCCTATCGAAATATATTTAAAGCCAGATATCTTAAAAGAAACATGAATATAGGCTTATCAAGTAAGCACTGGAATAGGAACAATTCTTTTAGACCTATTTGTGCTAAAGTCTATACATTAATTAAACTTTGTTAAGATTTTTTCTCAACAACCGCTAAAAACGGTTAAGGTTTAAATCTTGCACACCACTTCAAATGGCTTCTAAACAAACTTTATCAAGGGCTGAACAATATAACGATTCTTATAATAAGGATAATCTAATCTGTCCACGATGTATTTCAAATTCCTTGAAGATCTGGGTAAAAACAAAAAAAGGGAATAAAGAATTTGAAAAGTTAAATCTTCTTTCAAAAGAGATATCATGGATAATTGACAAAAACAAGTTCTTAGAGAAATCAGGTTCAAATAGAAATTGTAGTATATGTGAAAATAATTCCGTATACCTTCACAATAAGTATTTTGTAGAGGCAATTTCAGAAATAATAAAGATGAATGAAATTCCAGAAAACTTCTCCAATGAATTTAAGTCATACTTCAAAAAAATTTCTTAATTAAAGAGGAAAGGCTAGGTGGTTTGCTGTATTATGGTAAACCATCACCCTCTTTATAAAATTACATGATAAAATATGAGTTGATAGTTAATATATAACCCTGTTAAAATCTAGATATGGGAAGTATTATATTAAATTAATAATGTATAATAAATAACA
>JBBSXX010000131.1:0-2252 GCA_038045565.1 Nanobdellota archaeon | reverse complement strand
ATATCATTATTTTTATATATCTTGCCCTGATTATTTGAAATTTCTCTAATCACATCTTTAATAGTTTCAGCAGCATTAGATTTACTATTTTTTATTTCTTCATAATTTTTTATTTTAATTGCAAGAATAGCTGCTCCTTGCTTTGCCCCATCAATAGACGAAGATGGCATAGCTTCATCACTCTGTTTGTCAAAAACAGGACTAACAGCCGGCATTTTTACACTGTTAGTGTTTGAACTTTTATTTTGATTAGATGTATTAACATTAGAACTAGAAGAAGGCACAAAGCCAATAGAACTATTTTTAGTTGGGGTAACATTCACAATTCCTCCTTTATTCTCTTTAGGAACATCTCCTGATAGAATTAAAGGTTTTTCCATCGAACTATTTTTATTTGATTTAAAAAGATATTTGTTTTGAATAATCTTTCTTGATGAAATAAATACAAAGAATCCTAATATAATCACAACGAAAACCCAAGGAATTATATTTTTATTTAAAAATCCGAAACTTGAATTTGAAGATCCAAATGAAACTGATTTTCCTGTTAAAGCAACTCCGTCCCAATTAGCTGCATTTTCTCCATCACTTATTGCAACATCATAACTTCCATCAGGAGCTGAAAGTCTAAATTCAATAGATTTTCCAACGCTTAAATTTAAGTCTGTAACATTTGAATTATTCCCTATCCTCATTTCAATTTTTTTATCATAAGGTACATTTCCAATATTCCTAATTCTAAGTGTTCCATTCTCAAGATTAAATTCAGCTTCCATATTCTGTTCAACATAAATATCACTTGAAACAAACAGACCTTCTACTTCTGCAGATGCTTTCCATGTACCATAAGGATCATCTTTCTTAAAGGAATAATAAGAAGGTTCTCCTGTATTTGCTAATTTACTCATAACCTCTGTCCCATTAACATTAATTAATCTTAAAGTTGCAGGAAATCCTGTAATCTCATTATCTGTCTGATCATATAATAAAACTTTAAAATTTGCTTCATTTCCAGGAGTCACACTTTGTGAAGCTTCTAAATTTAATTTAGAAGGTAATTGTTTAACTTTAAGACCTGCTTCTCCACTCCCATAATTTGTAACATTACCGCTAGAATCTTTTTCAGATACAAACACACCTATTTTATATTCGCCTGCAGCAAGATTTAGAGGAAGAGTTAAATTTCCTGAAAATTCCTCGTCAATTATTGGAGCAGTAACTTTAAGGTCAGTTCCAGCAAAAGTAATTTCTGCATTTCCGTCAACATATAAATCATTTTCCTTCAAGGCATTTCCATTAAAAACAACAACATCTCCAGGATTAAACTCACTTCCTTCAACTCTAAAATTAACAATTATTTTGTCAGAAATCTTAAATGGAAAACTTTCTGACTTCAAACCATTAAATCCTAAAACTAATTTGCAGTCTCCCAAAGTTCCCCTCAAAAAATCCTTTGTTAAGGGAGCAGATATTTGAGATGTGGAAGCATCTTTAATATATTTAAAAAAAAGCATTTTATCTTGCAAACCGCAAACAAGATTAACACTTGCCCATCCAGAAGCTCCGTCGCTTCCAAGCCCAATATTAAGCGTATCTCCAAGATTGTAAGTTTCATCTGGCTGATTAATTAAGAAAATATCTGCAGAAACAAAGCTTGTAAATAATATTAAACTAGATAAAACTAAGAATAACACTCTCCCTCTTTTTTTAATCATAAAATATAGATATTTAGATAATATTTAAAGATTTCTGCATAGCATTAAAATGGAATCTCATCCCCAGAATCAGCTTCTTTAATCTCGGATTTAAAATATTTATAGATCCCAGGTAACTTCTCTTTAAGATCTTTTCCCATTAAATATCCTTTAATACCTAAAATTGTATAATTGAATAAATCCGTCTCGTCACGATTATAATTACAATCCACCCCAATAATCACATAATGAGTATCCCCTGAAATCAAAATATTATTTATTTTATTTTGATCAGTGATTACATTGTCAATAACTCCTTCTAAAGAACTGCTGTTTAAAGCAACAGGTTTTCTTTCTGAACCAGGAGATGCAATTAATACAAATGGGGCAATTATTCTTTTTGATGTCTCCTTATCATATCCTGGAATTAATAATTCTACCATAAAACCGAATAACGTAGCTGCTTTTAAAGATAATTATTATCGAGTTAATACCTAATTTTGGGCATTGCGTCAGAATAGCCCATAATAATTCCATTTTCTTAAATTATGAATTATT
>JBBSXX010000130.1:0-6530 GCA_038045565.1 Nanobdellota archaeon | reverse complement strand
TTTTAGAAAGGTAGTTGAGATTAAAAATCTCATACCTCAGATTTTAACAAATCTAAGGTTTCCAAACAAGACCTTCACAAAATTTAAAATATCTAATTCTAGCCATTAATATGAAAAAATTAAATTTAATAGCAATTATTTTATTAATAACTATAATTTTAGCTGGAATTTTTCTTTTTAGTATTTCAAAACTCAATTTTGAGTTTAATAATGTTGATGGTAATTTGGTTATGTCAAGGTACTTGACTAAAACCATACCATTTATGGAAGGATTGTACCTTGAGCATCCAAAAGTCTGGAACAAATCTTGGCTTTTAAGCCAAGGTACACACAAAGACTTTTTGATTCAAAAAAGTAATTATAATGTTTATGTTGAAGAATCTCCCAATTATATTGATAAAAACGTATTAGATTCGATTAATGAAAGTATTAAATTTTGGGAAAAAAGGAATGATATTAAATTTACTATAGTTAATAATGAAAAAGATTCTGATTTTACAATTAAATGGGTTAAGGAATTTTCTGGAGAGGTATTGGGACATACGGATAAAGGTAAAATTGTTCAAATTGGTCTAGGGGATAGCAATTGTAATGGGGAATGGAAAGAATACTCGAGTGACTCTATTCAAAGAATAATTGAACATGAGGTAGGGCATGTTTTAGGTTATCAACATGTCAATGATTCTTCAGATGTAATGTATCCTGAAATAAAACCTAAATATATGATTGATATTGATAAGCATGGTTTTGTTTTTCCAGAATACGCGCAGTATTATGGTTTGTGTTCACGGTATCTTCAGGCAAAGTATAGTGTTGACATAAAGGCTGAATCAGATCTAGAAATTTATGTTGGAACTAAAGAAGAACTTGAAAAACTTCAAAATGGTGAGAAAATTAATACATTAAATGAAATGTGTGATTCTCATGTTGATGGAATGTATAGTGGATGTCACCTTATTAATGATAATTTAATTATTATTTTAAATCCTTCAAATCAAAGAGTTGAATATGACTTAGAAGTTAGACAGAACTGACAACTAATTTTAATTAATCCTAAAAAGAAATCTACACCATTTATGGTGTAGTAGTTTATGTAAATTTCTTTTGGGAACCTAAAGAATCAAAGATTCTTTGAGGTATTAGATTAATATTTTCTACAATAACAAAGATTAAAAAGCAAATCCCATATAATCATTATGGAGAAAAAATTTGTTCTTGAAAAAGCAAGAGAGGAAGGATATGCTCTTACTTTCGATGATGTTAGACTGCGAACTGGATATTCTAAGGTAATGCCCGATGAAACAAATATAGAGTCTAGATTTTCCAGAAATGTTAAATTAAAAATTCCAATTGCAAGTGCAGCAATGGACACAGTTAGTGAACATAAACTAGCAATAGAACTTGCTAAACTTGGAGGGATTGGAGTCATTCATAGAAGTCTTAGTATAAAAGATCAAGTATTTCATGTGAAAAGAGTTAAATATCATTTGAATGGATTAGTAGAAAAACCTATTTGTGTATATGAAGATGAAACCATTGAATTTATATTATCTAAAAGAGAAGAAAAAGGTTATACCTTTCATAGTTTTCCAGTTTTAAATAGGGATGGAAAATTGGTTGGAATTATTTCTAGCAATGATTTTGAGTTTTGTGATAATCTTTCTTTAACTGCTAAAGATATAATGTCAACAGAACTTTTAACTGCCCAAAAAGAAATTTTACTTGATGATGCATATAACTTAATGCAACGGGAAAAGAAAAAAGTTCTTCCATTAATTAATGAAAATATGGAAATATGTGGGATGTATGTTTTTAGTGATGTAAAAAGAATTAAAACAAGAAGTGCTGAACATTATAATTTAGATGATAAAGGCAGACTAAGAGTTGCTGCCGCTATAGGAACAGGAGAAGAAGCTCTTGAAAGAGTAGATGCATTATATGGTGCACATGTTGATGTAATTGTCATAGACACAGCCCATGGTGATTCTGAAGCAGTTCTAAAAACACTAAAAGAAATAAAGGGAAAATATAAAATAGATGTTGTTGTGGGTAATGTTTCTGTTGGAGAATCTGCTAAAAGACTTGCAGAGGCTGGAGCAGATGGAATAAAGGTTGGTCAGGGTCCAGGATCTATTTGCACAACAAGAATTATTGCAGGCATTGGAAGACCTCAGTTGTCAGCTATATATGATTGTGCCAAAGCAATTGAATCATATGGAATTCCAATATGTGCTGATGGTGGTCTTAAACAATCAGGAGATATACCTATTGCAATTGGTGCTGGAGCTGATTGTGTAATGATGGGAAGTATGTTGGCTGGAACAGAAGAAGCTCCGGGAGAAATAGTATTTGTGGATGGTAGACAATGGAAAAGCTATAGAGGAATGGGGTCTTTAGGAGCAATGGAAGAGAGTAAAAGTTCTCGAGAGAGATACTTACAAAAAGATGATGGAAAAAATAGACTTATTCCAGAGGGTGTTGAGGGACTTGTTCCATACAAAGGAAAATTATCAGAAGTCATATTTCAGTATGTTGGAGGTTTGAGAAGAGGAATGGGTTATGTTGGAGCTGCTTCAATTCAAGAGCTAAAAGAAAAAGGAGATTTTGATAGAATAACTAATGCTGGAATGCAAGAATCTCACCCGCATGATATAAAAATGATAAAAGACCCCCCAAACTACAAAAGAATGTAAATGATTATGTCCATAAATTTAAAACCACATTCTTTAGAATGTGGTAGTAACTTTGGGGTTTTAGATCCTAGAAAATCTTGACGATTTTTATTTAGACTTTCTGGACCAGAAAAGCTATGCTTTTCTTTGTTTTGGATCATCCAGAAAACCATTAAACAAACCACACCTTTTAAGGTGTGGTAAACTCAAGGTTTTCTTGATTTTAGAAAGATTCTTAAATAATATTTATCTAGGATTATTATGATTAAAAGGAGTAAAACTGATTATCATAATTTTTGGGTTTTAATTGCCTGCTTAATAATTGCTTTTCTTCCAGGCGTTATAGGAAGTGTGATTACTTCAGGAACCTTAAATTCTTCTTGGTATGAAAGCGTTAAACCTTCTATTGCTCCCCCAAACTGGGTTTTCTCAATTATATGGGTTATACTTTATTTTTTAATTGGAATTTCACTTTATTATTTATGGACAGCTAAAGGAGATAATAACCATAAATTAAAAATCTGTGTTTTTTTCGGCACTAATTTGTTGTTTAATGCTTTATGGAGTATTGCTTATTTTTCTTTAAGAGATGTTTATCTTGCATTTATCATAATGCTTTTCATTTTAATATCTCTTTTAGGTGTTATGATAATTTCTTTTAGAAGAAGTAAGATATCGGGATATTTATTGATCCCTTATTTGTTATGGATTTTATTTGCTACATTTCTTAATTATTTAAGTTTGGCAAAGGTTATGTAAATATTTTTTAGTTAATTTTTACTGCAGCAAAGTTTAAATAATAATTTCTAGAACTGCATTTGATGTCAATAGATTATGTAATTGAAAAACTTGAAAAACTTGAAGATTTAACTGAAAGAAGAGCAGAGGCTCATAGATTAAGTGAAGTTTTTCGAAATGAAATGCCTAGTGGAATGAAGAATCCTCGTATTTGGAATGATGATTTGAGTGATTCTCAAGTAAAAACTAGTCTTAAACGCCAGGATTGGCTCTATAAAAGAATTGTAGAATTATGTGAAGGAGAAATTCCAGAGTCTTTAAATCTTTTATATAAAAGGTTTAAGAAAAATTCAAGAAGATCATTGAAATTACTTAGGGTTGATGAATCTAAAAGAGGTAAATTAAAATTAACAGATTTGTTTCCTTATTGGAGTGATTTTGAAGGAGAAGTTAGGAAATTGTTTCATGAACAAGAAATTGGGGCAATAGAGATTGATTTAATTCATAAACCTCAGTTTATTGCACAAGGAGGCTTTGGTGAAGTTTATAAAGCTCATAAAAAAGGAACTTCTCTACATTATGCATTAAAACTTTTTCATCCTAAATTTAGATATCATAGAGAAGATTGGGCTTTAAGAAGAAGAGATATTAATGACATAAGGAAAAATATTGGTAAAAATTTGGAATTATCTTTTGAAACTCCATTTATACCAATAAGAATGGTTTCAGGGGGCTGGACGGAAAGAGACGCAGGGAATGGAGGAATTCCTTTAGCTTATGTAAGTGATTTTTTTAATGGAGATTCTGTAGGGGAAAATTTAATTGATGACGGAATTATTAATCATGAGATTAAAGGAAGAGTGGTATTAGCATATGCCGAGATGCTTAAGAAATTACATGGAAAATGTAAAGTTTTTATTGATAATAATTTAGAAGGAGTTTTATTTAATGATGAGGAAATAAGAATTTGTGATATTGACAGTGTTACGGATGTTGATGGATTAGAAGATAGATTTTATGTCCATCATATATATTCTGCTTCAAGAGAATTAGAATTAGAACAGAAGCCAGGATTTATAAGTGATTTAGAGAGTTTTGCTTTAATGACTCATTATTTATTCACAAAATTTTCTTTTGTTGGATCATTAATGGGGGTAGAAAAATGTGCTATTTCTTCTATGCAAAATTCTGATATGGCAAAAAAGAATAGTAGGGAGTATCCTAAAAAATTTGCTTCTAGGTTACCAAATAATTTAAGCCAAGTAGTTGCCCCATTAATTAAATATCCAAGAGATGAAACAATAAAAATTGATGATTTTATTTCTGCTGTAAAACAGGATTATAGATTTTAAAATTAATTTAAATTTTAAACACTTGAATTAGTTGAATTAACTATTGTGTTATTTATAAGGGTATTATTTTCCTGAGTTTGATTAATTATTGTATTATTAATGTCTGTACCATTAGCATTTGTGTTATTTACATTTGTGTTATTTATTCCTGTGTTGTTCTGTGGAGGTTCTGTTGAATTATCTCCAAATAATAAGAAAGCCCACCAAGGAATATTTTTAACTAACAATTCTCCTGTTTCAGGATCAATATCTCCCTCTAACTTGGCTTCCATTTTAAAGATTCCCAAAAACTTTCCAGTTTTATTACTCTCTATATGATAAACTATTCTAGGAACATTTTTGTGCTCAATTTCCTTTAATACAATTGTTAAATTCCTACTTTCAAATATTTCTCTTGCTCTTTCAGATGCAACAGATGGAAGAACTTTAATTTCTGTTGAATTACCATTTTTTAATTTAACTTTTATTTTTGTTTTGTTTGAAATAGTATTATTATTCTTGGTTTCATTCTCAATCTCTAACTCAAGTTCATTTCCTTCAAGATCATCCCCTATTTTTACTTCTTCTTCAATTTCAATTTTACTTCCATTAGAAGATTCACTCTTAAATTTTATCTTTCTTTCTAAAATTCCATTTTCCTCTTTAACTTCTATTTTAATTTTATATTTTACTTCGTTTCCATTTTCAGCTATATACTTATTTTCCTCTTCATATTTGAACTCTGTTTTTCCAGAATTACTTCCACTTGAAGACGGAACTTTTATATTATCTTTATCATCATCTTCCGGACCGTCACCAATTCCTACGTCTATAATATCATCCTGTTCATCATTATCATCATTATCATCATTATTGTTTTTCTCTATGTAATTAGCAATTAACAAAGCATCTCCAGGAGTTATCTGTCCATCTCTGTTAATATCACATTTTCCTAAATAACAATTAAATACACCAGTATAATCTTTTCCATTTATTTTTTCATCATCATTAATATCATATTCAGAAGGAAACACAAAACTTTGAGTGTTAGATTCAATATAGTTAGCAATAATTAATGAATCTCCAGGAGTGATATTTCCATCATTATTAATATCACATTTTCCTAGATAACAATTAAACACAGTTTTATAATCTAAATCATCAACTCTTTCATCATCATTAACATCATATTTCTCCCATCCAGTCCTATTATTAGTTGAATTTGAAGAATTTGTACTCCCAATACTTCCTCCTGAAGAACCTGAATTTCCGCTTCCACTTCCACTATATGCAAATGCATTTAATGAAAGAATTAAAATTCCAAATAATGAACATAAAATTAATACTAAAATCACTCCTTTTTTCATAAATTATATAATTAAATATAGATTATAAACTCTTCTAAAATTAGATTATTAAATAAAATATAATAATAAATAAATGCAAAAATAAGGAAATAAAAAAATCTTTAATGCTGAAATACTTTATATTTCTGAATAAATAAGGAACAATCTCATCAATGAAAAGACTTGTTCCAATTGCAAATAAAATTAGAGTAGTATCATTTATCCCGTAAATCAAGATAATTGGTAATAAAATAAATAAAATAATTGCTCCTAAATGGATATGGTGAAAATTAAAGCCTGTTTTTCTTCTAATAACGCCTGTAGGTGTTTTTGATTTTTCACGTTTATTTTTATATCCTTCGTGATCATGAAGAAGATGAGCACCAAATCTTGTAATTATAAAAGTTATTAATAATGTTGTTATAAATAAATCTAACATGAAT
>JBBSXX010000129.1:0-2641 GCA_038045565.1 Nanobdellota archaeon | reverse complement strand
AATATATGAAGTTCAAAAAGAAGCATTAAAGGATATTAAAATGAAGGGAGATAAATAGGTAATGTAATATGGTCAATAAATTAAATTATAAAATGAAATGGAAGTTGATGCTTAAAGAAGCAGGAGTATTAAGCACATGATTGAATCATCAAATTTAAATGTAAGAAGAATAGCTGAATATTTATCTCAGAAAAAGAGATTTGATAAAAGAGGGTTAGATGAATTTAGAGACATATATATTGAACTTGGGCTTTCTAAAAAAGCTGAGGGAAGTGCTAAAGTTAAAATAGGAAAAACAGAGGTATGGGTGGGAGTTAAATTAGACCTTGCGGAACCATATCCTGATTCACCAGATAAGGGAAATTTAGTTGTTACTGCAGAGCTTACTCCTTTAAGCAATTCAAGATATGAATATGGTCCTCCAAAGTTTGAGGCAGTTGAAATTGGTAGACTTGTTGACAGAGGAATTAGAGAGTCAAAATATATACAATTAGATAAATTATGCATTAAAAAGGGAGAAAAAGTATGGAATATATTTATAGATATTTATTCTATAAATGATGAAGGAAATTTACTTGATGCCGCATTTATAGCAACTCTAGCTGCTTTGAAAGATGCAAAAATTCCTTACTATGATGAAGAAAATGATAAAATAGATTATGATAAAGATTCTAAAAAAAAGATTCCTTTAAATGAGGAAAAAATGCCTTTGAATTTTGGAGTCTACCAGATTGGAGATTTCATATTTTTAGACCCTACAATTGAAGAAGAATCTGCAAGTGAAGGAAAATTAGTATTAGCTGTAACTCCTGAAAATCCTATAAGAATATGTAGTATGCAGAAGGGAGATACTTTAGAAATTGAAGCAGAAAAATTCTCTGAAATGCTTGATCTAGTTGAAGCTAAACATAAAGTACTTTTTCCCCATATAAACAAGCTTATTGATGATGCTATAAAGCATAAGGCGAAAAAGTAAGTTTTCTAGTAAATAAATCTTTATTAATTATAATTTTTAGAGATTATTATGGAATCTGATAGAAGTCAAGAGGAATTTAAATTTTCTTATACTGGTTTTAAAACAGAAAGAAGTAGATATTTTATAACTAAAGTTGGAGAATTTGATAGTGTTAGATACCCTCCTGAAGAAAAAGAAGGTAGCCATTATGCTATAATTGGTTACTTTGATCCTAAATCTAAAATTGAAATATTTGATATAAATGGGCAATGGATATTTACTTTACCTGGATCTTCAGAATCAATACCTTATGATGATCTTCCCAAATATCTAGAGCAAACTCCAAGTGTTGGGAAAAAAGCCGTTGGAAGATTAATAGATAGTAAAGGAAAAATAGTTCCAAATGGAACTCTATGGGATTTACTTCTTACATCCCATATTACTGAGATTTTTGAGTAGCAAGGTTTAAAAAGCATCTAGAGGTTTATCTGATATGGAAAAAGTTATTGAGAAGAAAAAACATGATGAATTTACTAAATATGAGGTAGCTAGAATTCTGGGGGCAAGAGCATTACAAATTGCTATGGATGCTCCATTAATGAAGAAAATTAGTGTAGAAGAACTTGAAAATATTAATTATGAACCTATGGAAATTGCTAAACTGGAATTTGAATCTGATGTTTTACCTATAACTGTTAAACAGCCTATGCCTCAAAAGAAGAGTGTTAAGATTAAGAAAACAGTTGTTGTTAAAGAAGAAAAACCATTACTGAAACCTAACAGAGATGCTGAGGAATCTGAAGAAAATGAAGAAAAGGAAATAATTGAAGAGGGTGAAATAATGGAACTTGCAAATCCAGAAGATGAAGAAAGTTTTGAAGAAGCTGGCGGAAGAGAAGGCAGCGAAGAATTGATGTAAGATTTAATAACTTAATTTCTATTATTAATTAATGCCTAAGTTTGAAAGAATTTATTGGTCTAAAGATTTTGACTGGAAAAATTATTCTAAATTATATGATAAGTAGGCTAAATCTAATAATAATTATTATATTCGGTCTTCAGAGGCGTTATTATCTGGAGTTAAAATCAATCCTAATTTTAAAATAATAGATTTGGGGTGCGGGACTGGTGCTTTAACAAGAGAAATATTAAAGAAAAATAAAAATGTCAAGATATTTGCAATTGATATTTCTAAAGAAATGACTGAGATTTATAAAGGAAATTTTAAGAAAGAAATTTTGAAAAAGCAAATAAAATGTATTTTAGGAAATGCAGAGGAAATTAATAATTTAACTAATGAAAAATATGATATTGTGTTTATATCCTCGGCATTTTGGGATATTGATGCAGAAAAACTAATGTTAAGTCTTTCTAAGCTTATAAATAAAAATGGGAGAATAATATTTAATTTACCAGCGTTAGTTCTAGGAAAGGAGAAAGGATTTATATTTTTCATAGAACATTTCTTCAGAGAAAAATTAAATAGCAGTATGAAATACAGAAGGATAAACACTGAAGATATAAAAATTATCTCTAGAAAAAATAATTTTAAGATAAATAAAATTAGAGATTATTCATTTAATATGTCTAAAGATAATGTCAGAAAATTCTTTAATTTACTTAAATATAGATATCCTTTCATATTATTCCCTAAGGAAATGCAGATTAAAGATAGAGTTAAGAAAT
>JBBSXX010000128.1:0-9261 GCA_038045565.1 Nanobdellota archaeon | reverse complement strand
TTTTTTATGAATAAGTATAAATTAACAAAACTTATGGAAGCATTAGCTATTCCTATTTACTAATTTATTTCATTCTTATAATTTAATTTCTATTAAATAAATCTATATAATATTTTAAAATGGACAAAGAATCTATTGCTCGTGAAAATATCCTTAAGAAAGGAGTTGAGGTAACTGGAGTTAAAATTAAAGGGTATGATTTTAATAAAGGAGTAAATTATAGTGAAATTGTTAAGTCTTTTTCTTCAACTGGTTTTCAGGCAACTCAACTTTCTAAAGCTATAGAGATTGTTAATAAAATGAGATCTGAGAATGTTCACATATTTCTGGGATATACTTCTAATATGGTTAGTTCTGGTTTAAGAGATATTTTTAGATTCTTGGTTGAACATAAAAAAGTAAATATTATTGTAACAACTACTGGAGGAATTGAAGAGGATTTCATTAAATGTATGGGTGATTTTATTCTTGGAGATTTTAAAGCAGATGGAAAAGAACTTAGAGAAAATGCAGTTAATAGGATTGGAAATATTTTTGTTCCTAACTCTAGATATGTTGCATTTGAGAAATGGATAATGCCTATACTTGAAGAGGTTTATCAAGAGCAGAAAAAAACAGGAAAGATACATACTCCAAGTGAATTAATTTGGAAACTTGGGGAGAAAATAAACAATAAAGAAAGTATTTATTATTGGGCTTGGAAAAATCAAATTCCTGTTTATTGTCCTGCTATAATGGATGGAAGTTTAGGAGATATGATTTACTTTTTTAAGTATAAACAAGAAAGAGATGATTTTATGTTAGATAGCGTTGAAGATGGTAAAAGACTAAATGATTCAACTCTTGGTTTGGAAAAAAGTGGAGTTATAATTTTAGGTAGTGGAGTTATAAAACATTCAATCTTAAATGCACATCTTTATAGAAATGGAGCGGATTATGCCGTTTATATTAATACAGCTCAGGAATTTGATGGTAGTGATGCAGGAGCAACTCCTGATGAAGCTGTTTCATGGGGTAAGTTGAGAGGAAATGTAGAAAGTGTTAAAGTTTATGGAGATGCTACAATATTATTTCCTATTTTAGTTGCTGAAAGTTTTGCTAAGAAGTGATTTTTTGTGACGTTATCTTTCATTAACTTTAAAAACTCTTTTTGTTTTAAGAAATTATGGCTGGAAAACATGAAATTATAGTTAGTGATGATAATTTTAAAAAAGAAGTTATTGAGCATTCAAAGAAGGTTCCGGTTGTTGTTGATTTCTGGGCTGTTTGGTGTGGACCTTGTAGATTTTTAGGACCTGTACTTGAGAAACTTGCTGAAGAGTATAATGGTAAATTTATTTTAGCTAAATTAAATGTTGATGAGAATCCTGAAAGTTCTCAGAAATATGAAGTAATGAGTATTCCATCTGTGAAGATGTTTAAAAATGGGAAGGTTATTGTGGAATTCGTAGGAGCTATTCCAGAATCTCAGGTTAGAAAATGGCTTGATGGGAATTTGTGATTATATTATAATCTCATTTTTATATAAATCTTTATAACTATTTTAGACTTAGTTTCTTAATGCAACTTAATGATGGAAGAAAGGAAATTCAAGTCCATACTGGCAGAAGTAAGAGATTTGTGAGTGTTAATTTTGTTTATAACTCTTTAATGGATCTTGTTGCAAGATCTAATGGAACTAAAGGAGATATAGATCTTATCCGTGAAGCTTGGGGTAGATGTAATGTTGAAATAGGAGAAGCTCTTGAGATAATGGAGATGTTAGTTAATAATGGCGTTATTGAGCAAAGAAGTTATTCTCAGCAGCCCATTAGAAGATATTATACTTTAAATTATTCTCCAGCGATAGAGAGTAAATTAAAATTTTTCCCTTTATAGTTTATTATATTGTAACTAGATGGAATTATTTAAAACCAAATCTTTATAAAGCAATTTTTTCTACTCTCTTTATTAAACTTATATTAAAATAACAATAATTTAACATGAAACGTTCAAGCAGAAGATGGAAAAAGAAACGCCAGATGAGATGGAAATGGCAGCGAAAGAAGATAAGAAAGTCTAAGAGAGTTAGAAAGATGAGAAGAGCTAGATCTAAGTAATTATAGATACTGCAATATTTCTTAAAAATATGGGATTGATCTATGTTAAGGATATTAATGCTAAAAAGGGCATATTTGGATAATTTTAAACATGTAGACTTATTCTTATAGTTTATTACAGCAATCTTTTTATACACACTAAAACATCTTGGGGTATGGAGAGTGAGATTTGGACTGAAAAGTTTAGACCAAGTAAATTTGAAGAGGTTGTTGGTCAAGAGGATATTGTTAAGCGAGTAAAGTCCCTGACAAATGCTATGAATATTCCTCATCTTTTATTTGCTGGACCTGCGGGAGTTGGTAAGTCTACTTTAGCTTTAATTGTTGTTAAAGAGCTATTTGGAGAGTCCTGGAAAGATAATTATCTTGAATTAAATGCTAGTGATGAAAGAGGAATAGATGTTGTAAGGCAGAAAGTCAAAGATTTTGCAAGAACTAAAGCTCTTTCTAGTGTTCCTTTCAAAGTCATATTTTTAGATGAGGCAGATGCGCTTACAAATGAGGCTCAAAATGCCTTAAGAAGAACTATGGAGAATTATACTAGCAATTGTAGGTTTATACTATCTTGCAATTATTCTTCTAAGATTATTGATCCTATTCAATCAAGATGCGCTGTTTTTAGATTCAGACTTTTGGAAAAAAAAGACATTGAAAGAGTTGTTAAAAGAATATCTGAAAAAGAAAATCTACAAATTGATGATAAAGCTATTGAAATATTATTTGAGAGTTGCGAGGGGGATTGCAGAAGAGCGATTAATTTACTTCAATCAACTGCTTCTATAAGCAATAGAATTACTCATGATTTAATTGATATTATGGTTCCTAGCGCTAAGCCGTCTGATATAAAAATTGTATTAGAATATGCTTTGGCAGGAGATTTTATAAATTCTAAGGAAAAACTTTTAGATGTTATGCTTAAAGAAAGTATATCTGGAAGTGATATTATAAAAGCTATTCAAAAAGAGATTTGGAATCTAGCTATAGATCCTGAATTAAAAGTTAGATTAACTGAAAGAACTGGAGAGATAGAATTCAGACTTGTTGAAGGAAGTGATGAATTTATTCAATTAGAGTCTTTATTGGCCAGTTTTATAATGGCTGGCAGAGGAAAATAAACCTTTTAAAAAAAGGTTTCCAAAAACTAAAATGGAAATAAACCTACTAAAGTTCGAAAGAACTTGGTGCCAAAGAATCTAACGATTCTTCTGGTTTTAGAAAAAAGTTTCCAAAACGATTATTAAAAGAAGAAAATTAAAGTTGTTAATATTAATAAAAAGAAAATTAGGTAATAAAACACTCAATTAAAAAAGAATATCAATAAATAACCTTAAAATTAGGCAAATAACTTGATTTTATAAATAACATAATAACCTTAAAAGTAAATATAATAAATAATTGAGTATGTTACTTAAATTTATCAAGAAATATTAAATTATCATAGTTAAAATGGGAGATGGATTAAACTGGGTTGAGAAACATAGGGTAAAGAGTTTTAAAGACTTTAAAGGACAAGATAGTTCTATTGTTGATATAAAAAATTTTCTTGAAACTTTTCCTAAAGATAAAAAAGCTATCTTAATTCATGGAAGCTCTGGAATTGGAAAAACTACTATTGCACATGTTGTTAAAAATGAATTTGATTTAGAGATATTTGAGTTGAATGCAAGTGATTTTAGAAGTAAGGAACAACTTGAGGCTAAATTAAAACCTGCATCTGAACAAAAAAGTCTTTTTAAGAAAACAAAAATTATTTTAGTTGATGAGGTTGATGGTTTATCAACTAGTGACAGAGGCGGATTACAAGAGCTTATTAGTTTGATTAAAGATAGCCAGTTTCCTATTTTTATCACTGCAAATAATGTCTGGGATGCAAAATTTGGAGATTTGAGGAAGACCTGCAAGTTGATTGGATTTAATGAACTTGATTATAAAACAATTTCATTAATATTGCAGGATATAGCAAAAAAAGAACATCTTAGTATTGATAATCAAATTATTACTTCAATTGCTGTTCGCTGTAAAGGTGATGTAAGAGCGGCAATTAACGACCTTCAAACTTTGGCTTTTAGTCATGACCCTATAAGTGATTATGTTTTGCTTGATGAAAGAGATAAGGAGAATGATATTTTTTCTGCTTTAAAATCCATATTTAAGAATATGCCTACAAATTCTTCTTTGGGTGTTTATGATAGTGTTAATCTTCCTTTGGACAAGATTTTCCTTTGGGTAGAACATAATATCCCTTATGAGTATAGTGGGGAGGAGTTGTTTAAGGCTTATGAGATGTTAAGCATTGCAGATGTTTTTAGAGGAAGAATAATGAGACAGAGACACTGGAGATTTTTAATTTATCAGAATGCTTTTTTGAGTTATGGTATTTCTAGTTCTAAAAAAAGTCCTAAACTTGGTTTTACAAAATATCAAAAACCAACTAGAGTTCTTAAAATATGGATGAATAATGAACAAACTAAAAGTAAAAAATCAATTATAGAAAAATACGCTTACGCTACTCATTGTTCTAAATACAAAGCTGCTAAAGAGTTTCATTTTGTAAAAAATATTCTTAAAAATCCAAAAGTTCAGGAAGATTTGAAGTTAAATGAAAGTGAGATAAGTTTTGCTAATAAGTTGTAAGAAATTCTGAATAGATTTAGTAACAATGCCCATATTATTTTATTAATTCTAAATTAGGATATATTAGTCCTATTTTATAGATATATTAAATATTTAATAATTTATTTTAGAAATTACTTAGCTAGCTCTTCATCGATTACTTGTTGGAATGATGCATATGGATAAGCACCCTCAATTACTCTTCCATTTATGAAGAATGAAGGTGTTCCAGTAACTCCATAACTATCTCCATCTGCTGCATCTTTATTGACTTCAGCAGCTTTTTCTCCAGAATCTAAACATGTATCTATATTATATCCAATTTCTTTTGACCACTTTTTTAGATTATCTATTGAAAGAGATCCTTGATTTTCAAATATTTTATCATGCATTTTCCAGAATGCTGTATCTCCGCCCTTTGCCCTTGTACATTCAGTTGCTTCTGCTGATTTTTGAGCCATAGGATGAAGCTGTGTTAATGGAAAGTCTCTGAACACAAGCTTAACTTTTCCAGTATCAATATAATTTGTCTTTAACTGAGAAAATGTTTCAGAGTAGAATTTTTCACAGAAAGGACATTGAAAGTCTGAAAATTCAACTATTGTTACTTTTGCAGTTGGTGATCCTAAAACAGCATCATCATCTACACTTGCCTGTACTATTGTATCTCCAGGTGTTGGGATATTCCCTGAATCATCTGGATTAGTTGCTGAACCATCTCCATTTATTGGTGTAAGTGGAGTTCCTTGATTTATGAATTTACCATCTTTTGTAAAGTATAATGGAACAGCTTCACCATCAACACTCACTGTTGCAACATATAATCCACTTTCTGTTTTAATATCTGTTACTGTTGCTCCGCCTTCTTGAATTAACTGGGTATTAACAAAACTTTCTATCTGGGGTTTTAGTTTTGACTGAGAAACTCCTCCAATTGAACCGTTTGATAAAACCATTACAAGAAGAATTATAGCAATTATTCCTAGAATAACTGTTGATAACATCCATTTATTTTTTAAGCTGGGTTTTTTGATTGTAATATGATCTTCTTTTTTATGTTCGTCTTTCATGTTTAGTTAAACTAAATACCATTTAAAAAGATTATGGATTTTAGTTTCTCAGAAAGGATTAAATATTATCTTTAGTTTAATGAGATATGCCTTATGATATAATAGTTGGAAGAGATGATTCTGATAAAGCAAAGTTTGGAAATAGGGGTTTGATAAAACTTGGTAAAGGTTTTGTCAAGATGGGGCAGTATACAAGTTTATCTAATCCTATATTAATGGATGTTTCTAGAAGTCATGTTGTTTTAGTGGCTGGAAAAAGAGGTTCTGGTAAATCTTATACATTAGGAACGATTGCTGAAGAGCTTTCAAATCTTGAAGGAGAGACTGCTAAAAATATAGCATCTATTATTTTTGATACAATGGGGATATTCTGGACAATGAAATTTGAAAATGAAAAAGAAAAAAATCTTTTGAATGAGTGGGATCTTAAACCTAAAAAAGTTCCCTTAAAAGTATTTGTTCCGTTCGGATATTATGATTATTATGTTGAGAAGGGAATTCCAGTTGACGAGTCTTTTGCATTAAAAGTTTCAGAGCTTAATGCTGAAGACTGGATTTTGATATTTAGTCTTAATATTATTGATCCTGTTGCTGTTTTAATTGAAAGAACACTTTCGGGATTTAAAAATATGGGAAAGGAAAATTTTGATATACCAGATATTATTAATGAAATTGAAAAAGATAAAACTTCTAGTATTCCTGATAAAAATGCTGCAAAGAGTTTGTTTGAGGCAGCGGCAACATGGGGAGTTTTTGCAGATAAAACAATGAAAGAAACTGAAATAAATGATCTTGTATTAGCTGGAAAGACCAGTGTTATTGATCTTAGTGTGTATAATTCTGTTGGAGCATTTAATGTAAGAGCATTGGTTATAGGACTTTTATCAAGAAAACTTTTCTCTCAGAGAATGCTTTATAGAAAGAAAGAAGAGGTTGAATCTGTGAGGCAGGGAAGCGATTATCTTTCTTACTCTAGTAAAAGAGAAATGCCCCTGATATGGATTTTTATTGATGAAGCTCATGAATTTCTTCCGAGAGAAGGTAAGACTAGCGCAACAGATGCCTTAATTCAGATTTTAAGAGAGGGAAGGCAACCAGGAATTTCAATAGTACTTGCAACACAACAACCAGGACAGATTCATAGGGATGTTATGACCCAATCCGATATAGTTATTTCTCATAGAGTTACTTCTCAGCCCGATATTTCTGCCTTAAATGAAATAATGCAGACATATTTATTTGACAGCATTAAACAGTATTTAGATGATCTTCCAAATTTAAAAGGAAGTGCAATTATTTTAGATGACAATTCTGAAAGAATATATCCTATGAGGGTAAGGCCAAGATTTACATGGCATGGCGGAGAAGCTCCAACTTCAATTAAAGTTGAAAAGAGAATTTAGTTTGGGTAATTTTAGTTAACATACTAAACAATTTATCTGATCTTAAGTTTAAAATAAATAGAGCAAGTAATATATAATTTATATTTTTAATTTCTTTAAATTTTATAATCCAAATATACTTGATAGAGAATTAGCAATTATATAACCAAGTAGTATAGGGATGACTATCCCCATTAGTATTGCAATTACAAGAATTACCCAGGGAGCTAGTCTTCTCTTTTCTTCTTTGTCATCAACTATTCTGTTTATTTCATATTGAAGATAGAAAAGGTTGAATATTAGTGTTAATAATCCAGAAACTTTTGTTTTTTCTCCTTTATTTATCAAAGCTTGATTTAGGATTTTTTTAACTTTAAATCCTAAAATAAGATATAAAATTCCTATAATTATAGATAAACCTATTAGGGAATATAAAACTATTTGAAATTCTAATGGAACATCTGATATTGTATATGCTACAGTTAAATTAGTTGTGCTTGTATTAAGAAACAAATAATACTGGGCTGAGACAAGAAATATTACATATACTAAATATAATATTAAAGCAATAACTGTTACTGACTTTTTTAACTTAGCATTTGTGTTTAGATTGTTAAGTCTTTTTGCATTTTTTATATACCATATAAAATTGTATATTCCTAAAGTTATTATAGAAATTAATAGAGTTAGAATTACATATTCTTTTTTAGGAACCCCTATTTCATGATTTTCTGAATTTCTATCTAATTCAGGCATTCTTTAATATATATTTTTTAGTATATAAATGTAAAGATTTTAGAAATCTTTAATCAAACCAATACTTTTAAAGAAAACTGTAAAGATTTTAGAAATCTTTAATCAAACCAATACTTTTAAAGAAAACTGTAAAGATTTTAGAACCTAAAGAATCAAAGATTCTCGGGTCCAGAAATTCAGTGAATTTCTTGGAATCTTTAATCAAACAGACTTTATCGTAAAACTAAATAGTCTTGATTTTTGCAAGTTCTTTTGCCAGTATCCATGCTTTATCGTCCCCAATTATTTTTGAGAACTTTTCTGTTTTAGCATTTATTACATTTTCTAGATTCTTTAATTCGGTTAAGAGATTTGCAATGTCTTTTTCAGGAAGATTTGACTTAGATAGAATACGCCAACCCTTAATGTTATCTATTGAATTTGATTCTTTTTGAGCTAAAGCTATTGATATGTTTTCTATATCTGCTAATTCTTCATAAGTCAGATTTGAAAGTATATTTTTTGATTTTTTCTGATTTAATCTCGTATAGTCTTTAATTATAAGATCTGTTTCTTTTTCTACATCCTTAATCAATTCTTTTATCCTATGCTTTATTGCAGAGCCTTCTGATCCTGATTCTATAAATATCTTTTCATGATTTTCAACAATTTTTTCCATCATCTTACCTTTTTGTATTGTCTTGAATGCCGGCAATAAATTCAAATCATTTTTTATTTCTAAATCATTTAATCTTTCAATATTTTTGTCAAATAACTCTCTTTGTTTTTCTAAAATTTGGAGAGTCTCTGTTGCATGTCTTAAAATTTCATCTGTTGGTCTTAGATGGTATTTAATATTTTTATAATAAAGATTGATTTGATTTTTTCTTTCAGATACTGCAATTGTTAGAGTTGAAAGCATTTTTGCAGTTCTTTCTGCGGCTTTGTGGCGAGTTCCTGTTTCTTTTGTTGGTATTTTTATTTCAGGGGCAAGCATTACATTAGCATAAAGAATTCTTTTCATATCTCTTGAGAGAACTATTGCTCCATCCATTTTTGATAGTTCAATTAGTCTTTGAGGAGTAAATCTGCAATTTACTTTAAATCCTCCATCTAAAATATCAGTAAGCTTTTCATTTTCAACAACTATTAATGCCCCCTTTTTTGCATCTACAATTCCATTAAGTCCCTGTCTTAAATTTGTTCCAGGAGATACTAATCTAAGTATGCTTAGAAATTCATCTTTTGTTGCGTCTGTGTTCTGCTTTATTTCTATTATTGTTTTTTGAGTCTCTTTTTTAGGCTCAACTAACAACTCTTCTTTTTTTGTTATCATATCACACTCTTTTTATCTATTTTTCA
>JBBSXX010000127.1:0-9910 GCA_038045565.1 Nanobdellota archaeon | reverse complement strand
AGAGCAACTAGAGGATTAAATATTGGAAGTGAAGTAATTGCTGCTGATAATAGTGGTGCTCAGATTGTAAGAATAGTAAGTGTTAAGAAAGGAAAAACAACAAAGAAAAGACAGCAGGCTGCTAAAATATCTGATTGGGTAAAAGTCAGCGTTAGAGTTGGAAAGCCTGAAATGAAAGGAGAGGTTTTTGATGCAGTTATTATAAGACAAAGAAAATCTTATAGAAGAAATAATGGAGAAAGAATTGCTTTTAGCGATAATGCTGTTGCTTTATTAAAAGATGAAAAGGGAAATCCAAAAGGAACTCAAATTAAAGGACCAATTGCAAGGGAGGTTTTAGAGAGATGGCCATCAGTAGCCAAAATCGCTAAAATTGTAGTTTAATATGAGACAAAAATTTTCTTTATCATGGAAGGGAAGCAGACAAAAAAGAAAGCAAGTTAAGTTTAGAGCGAATGCTCCATTACACATAGCAACTATTATGTTATCAGCAAACTTATCAAAAAGCTTGAGAAAAACCTATGGAAAGAGAAATATTCCATTAAGAAAAGAAGATGAAGTTAAAATTATGGTTGGAGAATTTAAAGGAAAGACTGGAAAAATTGGAATTGTCAATAGAAAAAAGAAAAGAGTATCAATTGAAGGTATTCAGAGAAAGAAAAAAGATGGAACTAAAATAAATGTTTATTTTGATCCTTCAAACCTTCAAATCCAAAATTTGAATTTAAACGATAAGAAGAGAATTAAAGCTTTAAATAGAAAATTTCCTGAGAAAAAGAAAGCAAAAGAAGGTTTAAAGGCAAAAACTCAAACAAATGATAAAACAAAGAATAATGTAAAGGAGAAAAAATAAAATGCATATAAAAAGACAAGCAGTAAGTAAACTATGGCCAGTTCCTAGAAAGGGAACAAAATACTTAGTTGTACCTAGCCATTCGAAAAATAATGGCATTCCATTACTTATTGCTATGAGGGATGATTTAAAACTAGTATCAAGAAGAAAAGAGCTTGAAAAAATACTTCATGAGAAAAAAATAATGGTAAATGGAAAAGTTGTGAAAGAGGATAACCTTGCCTTATTGTTATTTGATAAAATTGAAATTAAAACTATAAATAAATCGTACAATGTTAATTTTTCAAAGACTGGAAAATTAGTTTTAGAGGAATTAAATAACAAAGATTCTGAAAGCAAAATTGCAAAAATAATAAATAAAAAAATTATGAAGGGAAATAAAGTTCAAATCAATCTTAGTGATGGAAGAAACATCTTAAGTAATGATAAAGTAAAAACTGGAGATTCTATTAAATTCAATCTTAAAAGTAAAAAAATAGACTCTATCCTTCCTGTGAAGGAAAAGGCTAAAGTAATAGTACTAAAAGGAAGACATCTAGGAAATTATGGTACTATAAAGGAAATTAATGGAAAAAAGATAATTGTCAACTCCCATTTAGGAGATTTTGAGACAAAAAATGAAGATTTGATGGTGGTGGAATAAAATGGAAAAAATTGAAACTAAAACCCAAGTTAAGAAAAAAATTGAAACAAAGAAGAATGTTATGAGAGCAATAAAAATTGAGAAAGTTGTACTCTCATGTGGCGGTATAAAGGATGTTCTTGAAAAGGAAGTTAAGTTACTTCAAAAAATAACAAAGAAAAAACCATTAATAAGAATGACTATTAAGAGAATTCCTGGCTTTGCAATAAGGCCCAAAATGGAAGTTGGATGCATGGTTACATTAAGAGGAAAAGAAGCAACTGACTTATTAAAAAAACTTTTTGTAGCTATAGATAATCAATTAAAAAAGAAACAGATTCAAGATAATCATTTTTCATTTGGAATTAAGGAATATATTGAAATACCTGGCGAAGAATATGACCGAGAAATTGGTATGATGGGATTTAATGTTACTGTTGTTTTTTCAATGAGTGGAAAGAGAGTAGCGATAAAAAAAATAAAACGGGGATCTCTTCCTAAAAAGCAAACTGTGAAAAAAGAATTAATAATTAAATTTCTTGAAAAACATTTCAAGATAATTATGGGTAAATAAAATGACAGCAAGCGATTGGAGAAAATTATATAGACAACTGAAAAGCAAACCAGCTATAGCTAGAAAATTCTTAAAACATAATAAACCAAAGGATAGAAAAAGCGGAATTTCAATTCAAAAATGTGAAAGATGTGGCAGAATAGGGGCCCATGTTGGCCAATATGGGCTGAATTTTTGCAGACAATGTTTTAGGGAAATTGCGGAGGAAATTGGATTTAAGAAATACTCTTAAATGCTTAAGAAGAAATAAAATGGGACAAGATATTATTGCTGATGCACTGAATGAAATAATGAATGCTAAAAGATCTAGAAAGAAAAAGGTAGTTGTAGATAGACACTCCAAGCTTTTAATTAAAATTTTGGATATTGCAAAAGAAAATGGATATATTGAAAGTTATAGTGTACAAAAAACAAAACTTGAGATTAATTTAGGAAAGTTAAACAATTGTGGAGCAATTAAACCGAGATTTAATTCGAAAAGAGAGAGAGTTATGTTTTATGTTAAGAGATTTCTGCCTGCTAGAGATTTAGGGGTGCTTATAATATCAACAAATAAAGGCTTAATGACTCATGTTCAAGCTATAGAAAAAGAAACTGGAGGAAGCTTAATTGCTTATTTCTACTAATGAAAGAAAAAATAATTGATAAAGTTGAATTTCCTGAAGGTTTTGAATTTAATTTTGAAGGTAGTAAAGTGAGTGTATCTAAATCAGGGCAGCATCTTAATAGGATATTTGATTTGAAAAATATTAAGTTGAAAAAACAAGGAAATGAACTTATAATTGAATCTGAAAAAGCCACAAAGCGAGAAAGAAAAATGATTAAGACAATTGTAGCTCATGTTAACAATATGATAAAGGGTTTAAATGAAAAATTTGAATATAAACTCGAAATAGTATATGTTCACTTCCCAATAACTCTTGAACACCATAAAGATAAACATGAGCTTATAATTAAAAATTTTTTAGGAGAGAAAAAACCTAGAGTATGTAAATTGGTTCCAGGATCTGAACTTGAGATAAATAAGAATATAATAATTATCAAAGCCCATAGCAAAGAAGTTGCAGGGCAAACTGCAGCAAATTTGGAAAAAGCTACAAAAATAAGAAAGAGAGATAGAAGAAAATTTCAGGATGGGATATTTATTGTTGAAAAAAATAGGAGACCAATCTAAAAATGGTTAAAAAAAGATTTTTAAGAAGAAATACTACTCAATACTTAAGGCTTGGAAGAAAAAGAAAAAAACTTCAGAAATGGAGAAACCCTAGCGGTAGAGATAATAAGATGAGGCTTAAGACAAAAGGATATCCAAGAGTAGTTAGTGTTGGATATAGAACAGATTTAAGTGAAAGAGGAAAAATAAATGGAAAGGAAATAAAAAGGGTACAAAATCTAAATGATATTGCTAACCATAATAAGGATGTTATATACAGTTTAGGAAGGGTGGGCAATAAGAAAAAAATTGAAATAGCTAAAATAGCTAAAGAGAAAAAGCTTGAATTTGTTAACTTTAACTATAATAAATTTTTATTATTAAATGAAAAAAATACAAAAAGACCAGAGGTTAAAAAATGAATCTTGAAGGGAAGAAAAAATTAGCTGCAAGAACATTAAGTGTTGGTGTAGATAGAATTTTAATTGATGTAAATAGAATTGAAGAAGTAAAGGAAGCTATAACAAGACAAGACATTAAAGATCTTGTTAGCAGTGGAGCAATAAAAATTAAAAATGTAAATGGCAGAAGAAAAAACACTCCAAAAGTTAGAAGAAGGGTTGGAAAAGTAAAATTAAAAATAAAGAATAGAAAAAAGAATTATGTAATCATGACAAGAAAACTAAGAAGATATATTAAAGAATTAAAAAATCAAGACAAGATGGATTCTGATCAGTATAAAGATATAAGGAAAAAAATAAGAAATAAAGTGTTTAAGAGTAAAAGACATCTAAAGGAGAGTTTAAGTTAAAATGAAACTAGATAAGAGAAGAAGAATTGAAGGAAAGACAGATTATAGAGCTAGAATGGAAATGCTTAAATCAGGTATTCCTAGAATTGTAGCTAGAAAGACTAATAGATATATTATATTGCAATATGTTAAAAGTGAAGAAGCTAAAGATAAGATCATATATGGTTTTAATTCAAAAGAATTGCTGGAATTAGGATGGGATAAAGAAGCTAAAGGTTCATTAAAATCTTTACCGGCATGTTATCTTTCAGGATATTGTCTTGGAAAGAAAATAATTGAAAGGGAAAAAAAGGTTTCTGCTATCTTTGATATAGGATTAGCAAGAAATCTTAAAGGATCAAGATTATATGCTGCATTAAAAGGACTTATTGATGCTGGAGTGAAAATACCACATAATGAAAGTATTTTTAAAGATAGTGAAAGATTTGAAGGAAAACACTTAGATAAAAATGTTCAGAAAAATATTGAAATAGTTAAATCAAAAATTAAATAACAATGACAAAGAAAAAACAAATTGAAGAAAAAGTTAAGGTTGAAGAAATAATAGTTGAACCAATAGTTGAACCAATAGTTGAACCAATACCAAAAGAGTTTGTTAGAGGAAAAAGGGAATATGGAAAAAGGTATGAGGACAAAGCTGAGAAGTTAGCTTCTTGGGTTCCAAAAACAAAACTTGGAGCAATGGTTAAAAGTGGAAAAATAACTGATATTGATGAAATACTTGATAAAAATTTGAAGATATTAGAACCAGAAATAGTTGACACTTTAATAAAAATTGAAGGAGATCTTTTATTTGCAGGCCAATCAAAGGGAAAATTTGGAGGAGGAAAAAGAAGGGCATGGAGACAGTCACAAAAGAAAACTAAAGAGGGAAATGTAGTCACTTTTTCAGCGGTAGCAATTGTTGGAGATAAAAATGGACATGTTGGAATGGGAATTGGAAAGGCTAAAGAAACTCTTCCCGCAAGGGAAAAAGCTTTAAGAAAAGCTAAATTGAATTTAATAAAAATAAAAAGAGGATCTGGAAGTTTTGAGGGATCTTCTATGGAATTACATAGTATACCATATAAAGTTAAGGGAAAATGTGGAAGTTGTAAAATAGATTTAATGCCTGCACCTCTTGGAACAGGACTTGTTATAGGAAATGAAGGGAAAAAAATATTAAGATTAGCTGGAATAAAAGATATTTATAGTAAATCTTGGGGACAAACAAGAACTACAATAAATTATGCAAGAGCAATAATGGAAGCTTTGGAGAAATTAAAATAAAATGAAACCAATTATTATAATAAGAATTGCTGGAATTGTAAACAGATCTGCAGATATAGAAGATACTTTAGATAAATTAAAACTAAGGAGAAAATATGCTTGCAGTGTATTTTCTAACACTCCTGAAATAATGGGAATGATAAAAAAAGTAAGAAGTTTTACAGCTTACGGAAATATAAATAAAGAAACACTTGTAGAACTTATCAAACAAAGAGGAGAAGTTGATAAAAAAAATAATCCTAAACAAAGTGATAAGATTGATGCTGAAAAATCTGCAGAATCAATATTAAAAAATGGAAATTTTGAAAATACTGGGTTAAAACCATTTTTCAGATTACATCCTCCAAGAAAGGGAATTAATACAAAACAACATTTCCCTCACGGTGTTTTGGGAGATCATGGAGAGAAAATAAATGAATTAATAAGGAGAATGCTTTAAACCTTTTAGAAAAAGGTTTCCAAAATCAAATAAAAATTAAAATGGCAAAGGATAAAATAACAAAAGATAAAATGGCAAAGAAAAGTTCAAGCTCAAAAGGAATTATGTGGGAATGTGGATGTGGATTTACTGAGTATTTCAAAAATCTTCCTGAAGAATGTCCAGAATGTGGAGAATTGGGAAAGTTTATCAAGGTTCCAAAAGCCATAGCACAAGAAATGGAAGAAAAAATGATGGAAGAGGAGGACTATTAATATGAAAGTTAAAAAGAAAAGAAAATCAGTTAGAATGAGGGGGACAACTAGCCATGGCAGAGGATTTAAGAAAAAAGGAAGAGGTAAAGGAAACCGTGGAGGAAAGGGTATGTCTGGAACTGGAAAAAGGGCTGATCAAAAAAAGACATTAATTTTAAATCTGCCTAACGATTATTTTGGTAAGAAAGGGCTTAAAGCTAAAGAAAAAAGGTATGGGGTAATTAATGTTAAAGATATTGAAAAAATTAGCAAAGGTAAAAAAGATCTTGATTTAAGCAATTATAAAATTTTAGGAGAGGGAAAGATAGAAGCTCCTTTTAATATTAAGGCTCATCGTGCAACAAAATCTGCTATTGAAAAAATAGAAAAAGCTGGTGGAAAAATAATTGTTAAAGTTAACTCTGAAGAATCTGAAAAAGAGTCCGAATAAAGAGAAATATGAACATAAAAAACGTCTTTCAATATCTTCCTGAAATAGAAACTCCTACTGAGAAGAAATTAAGTTTTAATGTTAAAATAAAGTGGACACTTATTATATTGGTTGCTTTTTTTGCACTTGCTAATATTCCATTATACGGTTTAGCGAGTAATAGTTTAGCAAGATTTGAAAATTTAGCAGTTATTCTTGGAGCTGATTTTGGAAGTTTAATCTCATTGGGTATCGGTCCAATAGTTATGGCTTCTATTATCTTACAATTGTTAGTTGGATCAAAAATAATAAATATTAATACTACAACTAGTGAAGGTAAAAAATTTTTCCAAGGAATACAAAAATTATTGGTTTTATTTTTTATAGTCTTTGAAGCCTGCGTATATGTTTTGATGAATGGTCTTCAGGCTGCTCCTGGGTATACCTGGCTTCTTTTAATCCAATTGTTTTTTGGAGGGCTTGCTATATTTTTCATGGATGAAATTATGACAAAATGGGGTTTTGGTTCTGGAACTTCATTATTCATTGCTGCAGGAGTAAGCAGAACAATATTCACAAGGTTATTCCAATTTTTAAGTAGCGAGGGAACATTTGCTCCAAGTGGTCAGGTTTTAGTATTAATTAATTCCATAATTTCTGCAAATACAACTGGAGCAATTTTGGCTGCTCTAACAATTATTATTACAATTATTATATTCTTTGCAATTGTATGGGCTCAATCACTTAAAGTTGAGATTCCACTTTCATTTGACAGATTGAGGGGATATGGAATGAAATGGCCCTTACAATTTTTCTATACTTCAAACTTACCAGTCATTTTAGTTGCTGCTCTTTCGGCGAATATACAATTAGCTGGAGGATTATTAGAAAACTGGCTTGGAAAGGCAACAATTATTGGGGGATTTTCTCAAGGAGTTCCAATTTCTGGATTAGCTTTATGGATTAGTCCTGTTAATCTACCAAATGTAATAATCACTGGAAGTTTTGCAAGTTCAATGATTCCGCAATTAATCGGACATTTGCTTTTCTATGTATTTTTTAGTGTTATCTTTGCTATTTTTTGGGTAAGAACTAGTGGTATGGATGCACAAAGCCAGGCTAAAAATATTATGGCTTCAGGATTAACAATACCGGGATTTAGAAAAGATGAAAGAATATTAGAATCTGTATTAGAGAGATATATATTTCCTTTAACAGTTATGGGTGGAGCTGCGCTTGGTTTACTTTCTGCAGTTTCAGATATTTCTGGAGCAATTGTTGGAGGTACTTCAATGTTATTAGTTGTTATGATAATGTATCAATTCTATCAGAACATTGCTCAGCAGCATTCAATGGATATGTATCCTGCTTTGAAGAAGATCATTAAGTAACTAATAATTTAAATCTTAAAGAGATGAATAAAAATGGTGAATGAATTTACTGGTGCAAGATCAAGCTTGTATAAACAAGCTCTTAAAGAATATCCTGAAGCAAGGCTTGATGATATTAAAATTATGAAAGAATATCTAGATCCTAAAAAGGGTGAAAAAATTCTTGAGGTGGGCGCTGGAAGTGGTTTCTTTTCTTCATTTATCGCAGACTTTATAGGAAAAGAAGGTAAGTTAATTGTAAGTGATCCATCAAAAGAACAACTTGATGAAGTAAATGAATTAAATAAAGAGAATATTAAAGTTGTCCAGCAAGGCGCAGATAGTCTTAATCTTTCAGAAAATTCTATCGATTCTATATGGTCATTTGGAGCTATGCATCATGTTTTTGAGAAAGAAAAATCATTTAAGAATTTTCATAAAGTTTTGAAGAGAGGGGGAAAGTTGATTATAGGAGATGTTTTTTCTGGATCAAAATTAGCTCAACATTTTGATACTCAAGTTGCTAAATATTGTATAACTGGTCATGAAGTTGCTTTTTGGACTCATGAATATGCAGAAAGTTTATGTTATCTTACCGGGTTTGAAAAACCTAAGTTTTTCATCATAAACCAAAAATGGAAATTTAAAACTAAAAAAGATATTGGAATTTTTCTTTATAAGATACACGCAATGACCAAAACAAATCCTGAAGAGTGTCTAAGGGGAGCTGAAAAGATTCTTGGAGTTAAAAAGAAAGGAAATTTATTTGAGCTGAACTGGCCTATGCAAATAATTTCTACAAGAAAGATTTAATTTTCATACAAAGATTGATTCGTAACTACCTTTAAAAAGAACTTATTATTATAAGCTATATAAAAAAGAAAATGGATAAACACGGAAGTTTTAGATGGATTTTTATTGTATTAATTGTTTCTCTACTAATAGGTTTTTTATGGGATACAATTCCAGCAATTAAAAATTCTGGACATGCAATTCTAGATCCAAGTGTTGGTATTTTGATGAATTGGAATATGGTTTATGGGATGATTATTATTGTTTTTATTATAACATTAGTAACAACTATAATCCAAAAATATGCTACAGATCAAAAAGCAATAAAGGAATTAAAGGCCGAGCAAAAGAAAATTCAGCAGGAGATGAAAAATCATAAAGATAATCCTAGTAAAATGCTTGAGTTCAATAAACAACAGATGGAACTCTTTAAGAAAATGATGCCTATGACAATGAGGCCTGTAATTTATACTGGTGTCCCAATTGTATTATTCTTCAGATGGTTTCATGATTATTTTACTTTAGCGGGAGATCCTAAATTCTTTGGAATATTTAGCTGGTTCTGGTTTTATATAATAGTATCAATTATATTCAGCATAATACTTCGTAAATTGCTAAAAGTTGATTAAACGTTTAATTAATGTAATAAATCATAAAAACATCTTAAAGTTAGGCATTTATATTTTAATATCAAATTATGTAAATTTATTACAACAAAATTAAGATGAGTATTGTTACCTAAAAAGCCCTTACAATTATATTTAAAAATAACATTAATATATAATAACATGGATACAAATGAATATTTGATGCAACTGCAGATATTAGAGCAGCAAGCTGGACATTTTGAAGAACAGCTTGAGGTCATAGATCAGCAGGTTGAAGAATTAAAAAGGCTTAAGAAGAATCTGGAAGATTTTCAGGAGACTAAAGATACAGAGGTTTATTCTGAGTTTGGTAAGGGGATTTATTTTAAATCAAATATTAATAAAAATGAACTGCTTGTTGATGTGGGAGCTAAAGTCTTAGTTCCAAAGACTTGTGAAGAAGTAAAAAAGATAATTGATGAGCAAATAATGAAATTTGAGGGCATTAAACCTGAAATAGCTCACAATATACATGGAATAAATTTAAGATTAGATGAAATTGTCAGCAAGGCTCAGATGGAAAAGGAAACAAACAATAATCAAAAAGATTCTGCTGTTAAAGATAAAAAAAATGATAATACTAAGACGAAGGCTAAAATTTAATTATCTATCAACTTATATTTAAAGTTTGTTAATACAAACTTTAAGCCAAGAAAACTTTATGTTTTCTGGATCCAAAGAATCTTTGATTCTTTTGGCCACAAAAATCTTTGATTT
>JBBSXX010000126.1:0-4475 GCA_038045565.1 Nanobdellota archaeon | reverse complement strand
TAGAAATTCTTGAGTACTGGCGGGGCTATTCTTATAATATAAATCTTTAAAAATAGTAATCTTTTACATTTTCGATGGTAGAAGCAGTTTTAGAACAACATAGTAAAAGTTCTTTAGATATAAAATTTCAACATAATAAAGCTCCTCATCAGAATCAAGGAGAATTTTATAGGTATGTTCTTATTACAGAATTAATTCCCGCTGAATTTAGAAGTGTAGCATTACCCACTAATTCTCGTTTTGTTAAAGTTGAATTTGAAAAACTTGGAGTTAATTATACTTTAACTGAAAGGCAGATGTGGGCTGAAGGAACTTATAAAAGAGATTATTTTAAATTAATGAGTGAATTAATACATGATTTTGGTTATTCTCTTAATATGGCTGATGCTTCGGGTGGTTGTGGAGATGTAGAACCAAAAGAAGATGGAACAATGGGAGCATATACTTGGTTGAAAGGACGATGGCATGATAGTGAAAAAACTTCTTTTCAGGAAGATCCTATGGGATGTATGCCTAAAGTTTTAGAAACTCTTGTTGAAAAAAATTATGGTAATATTAGATTTAGTGCTTTATTTGAAGATATTCCTATTGATGAAATTGATCATTGGAAAGTTCCAGAAGGAAAATTAGTTCTTAAAGGGAAATACATAATTGATTAAGTCTACAAACATCTTTTTAAAAGATAACTACTTGGGTATTTTGTTATGAATAAAAGAGGGATATTTATTTTTCTGTTTTTAATTGTGTTATTTTCAATAGCATCAATTAATTATATGAATTTTTTTGTTTTAAATAAAAATATTAGTTTAAGCCCGGGAAATAATTACTATATTGATAATAATACTGGGAGTGATTCTGCAAGCGGACTTTCTAATGATACTGCTTGGAGTACAGTCAATAAAGTAAATGGAATGACACAAAATCCTGGAGATGCATTTTTATTTAAGCGAGGAGGAATGTGGAGAGAACAATTAAATGTTAATGGTTCTGGAAATTCTACAAATAATATTACTTTTGCAGCATATGGAGATGGAAGTGAAAAACCTATAATTAATGGAGCAAATCTAATAACAGGATGGTATGCAAATGGAACAAACTTATGGAATGCTTCTGTTACAAGTTCTACTACTCAGGTATTTTTTGATGGTGTTCGTGGAAGTCCTAGCGCTATAAATCAAATTAATGATGTTAATGAGTGGAATTGGAGTGGTAATCAACTTGTAGTATACTCTACAAGTGATCCTGATACAGCTTTCATAAGTCCTGGTATTGAGGTAAGTATTAGAAGTTTAGGAGTTTCAATTCTTGGAAAGTCTTATATTGTTGTTGATGGAATACATACAACTAAGACAAATAATGTTGGGATACAGGCTTATAATGCTTCTGGAAGTTGTGATGATATTATTCTATATAATGTAACTTCTTCTTATAATATTGGTCATGGAATTCTTTCTACAAATGGAGATACAACTTCAACTAATGATCGTGGGAGAATAGAGTATGCTACAACTTATAGTAATGGTGGAAGTGGAATACAAATTTCTTCTAGAACTAATAATACAATTGTAAGATATGCAACTTCTTATGGAAATGGGTTTGCAATTGCCCAAGGAACTGGAATTGGTTCTTATAATGCTTCTAATTTATTGATTGAATATTCTACATCCCATAGCAATTATGGAAATCTTTCCGGAAGTGGAGCTGGAGTTTATTTTGATGTATTTGGGGAAAATTGTACGGTGAGATATAGTGTTGCATATAATAATTCTAAGAACGGATTTATTGCAGAACAGGGTGTTGGAATTAATATGTATTATAATATGGCATACAATAATTCTCAATCTGGGTTTTCAATTTACGGAAGTGATAATAGATCTGGAGTCCATAATAGTTCTATTTACAATAATGTTGCTGTAAGAAATTTATATGGGATATGGGTTCATGGAGATTATGAACATATAAACGGATCTGTTACAGGAAATATTCTTAGAAATAATATTGCTGTAAATAATTCAAATAAACAACTTTATGCTGAGAATGGGGGAGAGGATGATGGGGTTATGGGTTTTAACAATACTTATTCAAATAATGCTTTTGGAATTCAGTCTAGTGGTTTTATTGGATGGGGAAACGTAACTACATTTAACAATTATACTTCCTGGGATTTAAATTACGGAAATAATTCAAATTCTATTACATCCTATCCTTTATTTAGTGATTATTCTGGAAGTGATTTTAGACTTAGTTCTAGTTCTCCGGGAATTGATGGAGGTGTTTTTGTTAATCTCACTTTTGATAGACTTGGAGTTTATGTTCCTCAAGGAAATGCAGTTGATGTTGGAGCATTTGAGTTTGTTAATTTAACTTACAGCAATTTTGATGGAGATTCAACAAATCTTTCAAATATAAGCACATCAAACATAACTAATTTTGTTATTGAAAAAAGAACTTACGGGAAAATTAATTTCAGTTCAACTATTAATTTGTCTAATGGGGCTGATATTAATACGGGAGTTAATGTTTCTTCTAACAGGATTGAAATAAATTCAACATTACTTCCAAGTTTAAATAAATCAGCTGTTTTAACATTATATAATTTAAATTATTCAAATCCAAGAGTTTTAAGAGATGGAAGTGCTTGCCAGACAACTTGCAGTGAGATAAGTTATAGTGCGGGTAATTTTAGTTTTAGTGTTAATTCTTTTTCAGTTTACTCTGCTGATGAAACTCCAACCTCTAGTACTGGAACTACTGGAAGTGGAAGTAGTGGAGTATCTAGCAGTGGAAGTTCTGTAAACAATACATCTAATACAACCGCTAATGCAACTAATAGTCCTATTTTTGATAGTCAAATTATAAATTCAAATAACAATTCAACTAATGCTGAAAAAGAAGCTGATACTGCTACCAAGATAATTTATATTATTTTAATATTGTTGGTTGGATTTGGTATTGTTGTTGTTATGTTTTTAATTTGGTATCTATTCTATCATGCAAAAAGCTAATTTTATAAACATAATTTACCAAATTATATCATGCTTTCAGAATTGTTTAATTCCGCTGTAAATTTCTTAGTCTTAACTATTGGTTCACTTGGTTATTTTGGAATATTTGTGTTAATGGCTATAGAAAGTTCATTTATTCCCTTTCCTTCAGAGGTTGTTTTAATTCCTGCTGGAGTTTTAATATCTCAAGGAAAGATGTCTTTTGTCCTTGTTTTTTTAGCCTCTCTTGCTGGTAGCTTGGCTGGGGCTTTTGTTAATTATTATCTGGCTTTATATTTGGGCAGAGGATTAGTTGAAAAACTTGTTGTTAAATATGGGAAAGTTGTTCTTTTAAGCAAGGAGAGTTTAGAGAAAGCCGATAGGTATTTTGAGAAGCATGGAGATATAACTACTTTTGTTGGAAGACTTATACCTGTTATAAGGCAGTTAATTTCCCTACCTGCTGGATTTGCAAAGATGAATATCTTTAAATTTACATTTTATACAGCAATAGGGGCTGGTATTTGGAGTATAATTCTTATCATGATGGGATATTTGTTTGGAAATAATATGGGTATTATTAATAAGAATTTACATGTAATTACTATAGTTGTTTTACTTATTTGCTTATTCATAATTATATTTTATCTTGAAGTAAGAAGAAGAAAAAGAAAGAAGAATCTTAAATAACTATTTAGAAACTTGGAACTCTAGAAAAAAGGCTTGTATGATTTAAACCTAATTCAATAATATTTGCTTGTTCAGAATCATATGCTGAACTAACTCCATAACCTTGTGATCTAAGATCTTTTGAAAGAACTTCTAATGGTATAAATGTGCCTACTCGTTGCCCCTCTTTAGAATAAAATCTTCTATGCCTTGTGAATTTTATTGCTTCGTCAGAACTGCTAAAATGTAATTCTATTTGCCCAAATCCCCTTGCAACTTCTTCCTTTATTCTTGCAGCTATTTGTGTAAGGTATCCTAGTCTAGCTTGCCCTATTTTTTCTTTTACCAAATCTATTCTTGCGTTATTTCTCATCTAATTTACTTCTTTTACCCCCTTTTAAACTATTGCATGTAAAAGTAAGTTTTTTATAGCTTGCTTTTTCTATATTTAAAGGAAAGTTGATAAGAAAACTATTGGTATTCTTATGCTCCTGTAGTCTAGTGGTCAAGGATTTCGCCCTCTCGAGCAGTGTTTGTTAGCTTGTTGAAAGCATAACAACGCGATTCTCTAATCGGACTGCAATTCCGATTCGATGTAGGAAACTTTTGTTTTCTGCGCTTGAGAATTCGGAGAACGGCGAGGACCCGGGTTCAAATCCCGGCGGGAGCATTTATTTACCTTTGATAAAGCATTTAAATTTTAAGAATTAATATTTGTTTCTAACTTTGAAGGAACCCATTCACCATTTTCGTTCTTTAAACATGGTTCTATTTTTACATTTGGTGGAAGGGAGTATCTTCTATGTGCTTCATCAGAAGCAG
>JBBSXX010000125.1:0-7128 GCA_038045565.1 Nanobdellota archaeon | reverse complement strand
TTTATTTCTTTAACAATTGATGCAGGACCTATAATTGTCATTGCAGCAGTATCTCCAACAAGCATTTTAGCCATGCCCTGAGTTAATTTTCTGAATATGGGGGTAGAATTATCTCCATTTCCAACAACAGCAAGCTCTATGCCCTTAAAATCCTTAACATGACCAATAATTGCCATAGTATCTTCAATTAATCTAACTTCTTCTTCAGGTTTTAATCGCCCCTGAAGAATTATAATTCTATTATTAAGAACAATAGCTAAAAGTTTTTTTATTCTTTCAGCACTACTAAGATCTCTTATTTCTGAATAAGGCAGAAATTCTAGTGTTAATCCTTTCAATTTTTTATCAACTTTTTTTATCATTTTTCTTTTTTATTTCTATATTAGGAATTTTAGGTTTTAAAAGGTTATTAGTTTTTGGTTTATAGTTTTTGGTTACCTTTTTTTAAAACCAGAAGAATCGTTAGATTCTTTGGCACCAAGTTCTTTGAACTTTGTTGGGTTTATTCCCATTTTGTAACTTTTTTAAAAGTTATTTTGGAAACCTTTTCGTTAAAAGGTTTATTCCCATTTTGTAACTTTTTTAAAAGTTATTTTGGAAACCTTTTCGTTAAAAGGTTTATTCTAAAACTAATTCACACTTATTATTCACACATTTAGTTTTAGCATCTTCACTACATGAAGGATCATTTGAAATAGCTTGAGCACAAGCCCCAGCATCTGCACATGCAGTAGCCTTTTCAGTATTATATTCATTTAGGAAATTTTTGTTTATAACAATAGCCTTTCCACCATTAGTACAGCTACAACAATCTTTTTCAACTTTAACACAATCGCTATCTATTAAACAGTATTTTATTGGTTCAATTTCTTTATCTCCAAAACTAAAACCATTATTCAAGTCCTTAAAAAAAGAATACCCAAAGAAGACAGTAGCTACAACTAGTATTATTACTATTCCTATTAGTATTTTAAATATCATTTTTCCTCTCTACCTCACGATTTTGAAAAGCTTCTCATAAAACTCATCAATATTATCTCCTGTCTTTGCACTTATACCTACAACTTCATACTCTGGAAAGGCATTTTTTATTTTCTTTATATCAGCCTTTCTTAAATCAATTTTATTTGCAACTATTAAAACAGGAATTTTTCTTGCAGCAAGGTTTCCTATTATGGTAAGATTAACCTGTGAGAAAGGATTTTTCGTAGCATCTAAAACAACAATCACTGCCTGCATATCTTCAATCCATTTTATAGATTCTATAACTCCCTGGGTAGCCTCTTTAGCTCTTTTCTGAGCATCCTTTTTTTTAATTCCAAATTTCATGAATTCTTCGTAATCAATCTTAGTGGTAATTCCAGGTGTATCAACAAGTTTAAATGTCAGTTTTTTCCCTTTATTACTTATCTCAACCTTTTCCTTAAACTGAACATTTCTTGTTTCATGAGGCACGTTACTAACACTACCAATTTCTTCTCCAACCCAGTCCATGCATATTTTATTTGCCAAACTGGTTTTTCCTGCATTCGGTGGTCCATAGAAACCAAGGCTTACATTTTTCTTTCCTCTAAAAAATCTTGAGAAAAATCCCTTTGTAAATCCGCTTAAAAATTTTAGTTTCATTGTCCCCCTTTAATTACTTTTTTGGAAACCTTTTTTAAAGGTTTATCTTCATTATCCCTTTTTAATATTTATCTAGCTTTTCCAGAAAGCTCATTTTGTTTTTAAACCTTTCTGGTTTTTATTTATTACTAAAATGCAGAGTCATTTAAGGAGGGTTTGATAAAATAAGTGAAGGAGAGGTCATAACCAGAAGAATCATAGATTCTTTGGTCCAGAGAATTTCATTCTCCTGGAGGAGAACCATTGGTTCTTTTTATGTTAAAATGCAGTTCTTGGTTTTTGCCTTTTCAGCATTTCCTGTTTTATTTTTCTTTTTTCAAACCAGCTAAGTATTGGTATCTCCCACATTCCAGTTCTTTTCCCATAGAACTTCTTTATAGCATAATCTATTTTCTCAGATTTCCATCCAGCTTTTTTAAGCTGCTCAACAATCTGCTTGTCATTTAATCCTCTACCCTTTGCATTTCCTATAAAAAATAGCAAATTATAGATTTCATTTTTATTTTTGAATAAAAAGATTTCATACTTTCTCTTATACCATTGCTGTAAAAATATATAAATTACTAAAGCTAAAATTAACAAAGCTATAACCCACGGTAGAAAAGTTTTCCAGAAACTTTTAGGTTTTCCACCAGTTCCATTATTGGATGAAATGGTTAGTTCGTTTAATTTTGGTAAAACATAAACCGGAAGATCAAAAGCATCAGTTCTTCCTTCGCTGGCTATTGTAAACTTTTCAGAACCAGAAATTTTATCAAATTTAATACCCGTATACCCCTCTTCTAAAACAGGTCTTGAACTTGAATTAATAATTGCATCGTTAACATCTTCCTCAATTAAAACATAAACCGGATAATCAATAGAACTTAATGGTTTTATATTAAAGTTAAATTCACTTATAGCATCTTCAATATTATCTTTATAGTAAATTGATATAACTCTATGATTCAAGGTTACATTCAAATTTTCAAGATACCATTCAGATATAGCTGATTTATAAGCATCTTCTTCTCCCGGCTTATAATATTCATTAAACAGCTTAACTATCTTTTCTAAATCAACATCTTCTGCATTATATATAAAATTAAAACTCGATCTTTGGCTTTCCTGTATAGAACTTGGAACTTTTAACTGATTTAAAGAATTCATCAGAGTTACATATTGCTCATCTTTTGTTGTTGAGTCAGCTAGTAGTCTTTTATATTCGCTGTCAATTCCCCCAAGAGCATTTTTTGTTTGTGTTAAATCAGTAAGATAGTTATCTCTTATAATTTTTCTATAATCCTCACTTAATGAATTCATATCAGATTCTGTTTTAGAAATATCTGATTTATAATTAATTATGGTAGTATTTATTACATCTTTAGGACTTTTTGTTTTAATTTGGAAACTTTCAAGAGATATTTCATCATCTCCCCTTAAAACTTTTATTTTTAATGTATAATTTCCCAATGCATTATATGTATGCTTTACTTTATTTCCATTTGTTGTTTGTTCCTGAGTGTTATCTCCAAAATTCCACACAAGAGTTGTCCCACTCAAATTTATATCCTTATCTAAAAATGCACTAAAGGTTGTTGATGTAGCAACAGGAACATCTCTAGGATAAACCTGAAGAATTACCTTGTTTTTTTCTCCAGAAACACTTATATTTGCCTCATCAAAGACCTGGCCATTAACAAATAATCTCCATGTATAATTCCCAACATTAGTTGGTGTTGAAAAATCAGCATTTCTTAGATCAAGTTTAATATATGGAGAATTTATTTTAGCATTTTCTTTTTGCACATCATAGAATAATTTGGAGGTTGTTCCAGCACTTCCTTGAGACGAATATTCAAGTTTCAAATTATTAAATGTAAGTCCCTGGCTCAAACCACTAAGTTTTATTGGTACAACACACCCCACTCCTTGAGAACAGTCCTTTGAATATTTTTCAGTTATATAATTATTAATATAATCTACAAGAGAGTCTTGGTCATTATTCATAAAACTTGTTTCATTTAACTTAAAATTACTTAAGGCAGCAAATTTTTTAGCAGAAGCAATAATGTTATAGTCTCCATTAAATTCACTCGTCTCCTTAGGATCTCCCAAAAATCCACAATAATTTCCAGAAAGTCTTGCTTGTAAATCATAACCTTGCGGATTATTTGCAGCTTCTTCATACGAAATACAAATATAATAATCAGCCTCTTTTTCAGGAATAAAATTAACAATACATTTTATCTGTGAAAAACTTGTTGTGGGATTATTAAAATCACAATTTCCATTTAAATTTCCTTCGCTATCATAAATCCATCCTTTTAATAGCCCATTATAAAATTCACTAGGTGTGTTTGACTTTTTAACATTAACTTTTATCTCGAAAGCTGGAGCTTTTTTTAATTTTATTTTTTCACAGTATGGGACTTTGTTTATACTTACACTTTCCTGGAAAATTCCTGTATAACAAAGAGATTTTAATTCAGCACCGCAATTCTCCTGAACATAATTTATATTTCCCCAGTCACTGCTTCCGTCATCACTAATATCCATTGCAAGCTGCTCTCCGCAAGAATCTCCAATATTGCTAGTTCCCGAAAACTCAAAATTACTTACGTCAACATTTTTCCCATTTAATACAACTCCAATTGTTTTTTCATTTGAAAGACTTACACTTTTACTCTCACTTCCAGCATCTGTTAAAGTGTAAATATCATCACAACTTGATGGAGTACAAGTATAGTTTAAACCAGAATGTTTTTTCAAAAAATTTATTAAATTTACCTTATTTCCAAAACTATCAGTCAAGTCTGATTTAGCATTTTCATTGGTAAAACTAATATTTATCCAGCCCTCAATCTTTTGTCCTGAAAAATAACTGTTTTGAATAAAACTTTTTTTATCTCCAGCAGAATAAGAAGCATAAACTAAACTCCCGGTTAAAAAAACTAGTGTAAAAATTATTAAAGTAGAAAGAAAAAATATTTTATCTTTTTTTCCTTTTCCTATCATACTTCCCTCTTTTGCTTTTCTTTACAATTAAATAATATAAAACAATAATTATTAATATTGCTATTGCTAAATTAATCCAATTAAAGAAGCTGATATTTGTTGATTTAGGGCAAGGAAGCATTTTCTCTCCAGCTACACAACCTGCTGTTGCATTTTCTCCCATAAGATTCCAGCTTGCAGTCCAGTTGATTAAATATTCATCCTGTCCATTTGAACATGCATTAGTTCCAGTAGGAGTAGTTGTTTTTATTACACAAGTTGAAAGAGGAGTAGTTGGAGTTAAAATACACAATCCTGGATTTGTTACAGCTCTAAATGTTTTTTCTTCACATTTTCCAGCACTCCAATAACAACTACAAGCAATATATGTTCCGCAAGTTGCAGGATCTCCTGCAATTCCCCCATTAGTTAAATCAGGCTCAAAAGTATATATCGGATCAAAACAAAAATTATTGCTGATTAATGATTTATCTTGTATGCTTGCTTTCATTAAATCTGTTAAGTTTGAAGGATCTTGATAATATTCACAAGTTGGCTGATCTAAAATATCATTACATGTTCTTCTTAACTCTTTTGAAATAGGATTACAAACACTTGGCTGCCCTGTACATTCATATCCTCCTTCTATAATACAACTTG
Source organism: Nanobdellota archaeon (assembly GCA_038045565.1). Taxonomy (GTDB): domain Archaea; phylum Nanobdellota; class Nanobdellia; order Pacearchaeales; family GW2011-AR1; genus JACPLR01. The sequence continues at coordinate 1,866 of JBBSXX010000125.1, read as the reverse complement.
ATGAACATCCATCATTACTATTAGTATTTCCATCATCGCAAGTTTCTCCAAGGTCAATGGATCTATTTCCACAACTTGATGAAGGATTGATACATAAATGAGTTGTATTAACCTTAAAGAAATCAATTCCATTTGAAGATTGATATGCATCTGTTCCATACCATACAACACTTTTATTTCTCATAATGTCAAAGTACCCTTCACTAGGCCCTTGCCCAACAGGAAGTCCAGTTGGTGTAAAAGTATTCCATGGATACATATTTCCATTGGTAGTTTTGTAAGCAAGTCCAACAGAGTTGAATAATGTTGCAAATCCCCCATTTGAATATGAATTATTTTGATAATATCCAGCAACAGGAATATAGTTGCTTGGTAATCCCGTTTGCGATTGGTCAGTTGGTAATACTCTAGCATAATGAGTTCCATTAGCAGTAGCATACAATATTCCTGTTGCATCCCATAAATTAATTCTACTCCCACCAAAACCATGATAATAAGCCACTGTTGGAATATAATTTAATGGAAGACCTGCATTTGTTTTATTTACTCCATAAAATGTAGTCCAATTAGGTGCACTTCCATTTGGATATGTTTTGTATCCAAATCCGCTTGAATTAAATATATAAAAAACTCCGCCAGGACTTATTCCAGGACCACTAGAAAAATTATAATAAAAACCAGTTGTTGGTTTAAATTCTCTTGGAAGTCCTTGTTGTTCAAAAGAAATATCTGTAACAGGTCCTGTTTTCGAATCTCCAAGATATCTCAGTAATTTGTTGAAACCAGTTCCATTAGGGCTTTGATAAACAGCACCAGAAGGAGTCCATAGACTTATTGTTCCTCCGAGAAAACCATGGTAAGTTGCTACAACTGGATTAATATTACATTCTAGCATCGAAAAGTTTCCTCCCTGATCAAGAATAGTCATATTAGTTGTATTTGTCATAGAAGATAAGATACATCCTCCAGTTCCATTATTAATATATCCTGTTTTACACCAGACTGCGCTGTTTCCATTTACCTTACAATAAGAATTAATAAGATTTCCAGATATAAACTTTGTAATTCCAACATCTGCATTAACACAATTATAATCACTAGAATCAACATAATAATAACATTGAGTTGTCAAACAGCATCCAGCATAACTTGAATTATATACTGGAGGTGTCCATGGAGCTCCAGCACCTAATCCTGCTTTTTCAAAAGTAATTTTACTTGGTAATAAACAAGAATTGCTACAAAATGGATCAGCATAATCAATTAACCCATTAATATCATCATCGAGCCCATTATTACAAATCTCATTTTGACCAAAAATTACTGATGAACTGAAATTAGAATAGTGTTTTCTGTTTTGAACAATATGAACATTATTTGTCTGATTTACTTTAATAAATGTAGATCTTAGATTTCCAATTCCAGTGTCAACATTTTCATAAACCCATGTTCCATCACTTTTTCTCTGACCATAAATTAAATTATCATTTTTATCAAAGAAAGAAATTCTTGCCTTACCATTTTTATTTATATCAATTGAAGGTTGTCTATATCCTGGATAGAAAGCAACCCCATAATAAATATTGCTTGTTGTTACAATTTCTCCAACCCATTGATTATTTTCATAATGTAAATAATATAACAATCCTTGCCCGCTTCCTCCCTGCAATATTCTTGATTGATAATATAATACAGCTGGTTTATTTGTTGTTGGATCAATTGCAACAGATATAGCATCTATATGGAAATTTCCAATTCCTCCATTTCCCCCTCCGGTATCTGTTAAAATCTGCTTCATTTCTTCATTAACCCAATTGCCTTGAGCATTATAATAAGCATGGTACAATGACGGTGAACCTCCAGAAT
>JBBSXX010000124.1:0-5451 GCA_038045565.1 Nanobdellota archaeon | reverse complement strand
GATAGGCCATATCGCCTTTTTAAGACAAGAAAAATTCAACATATTTTTGTTTCATAACCTTTTTAAATTGCAGTTTATATGAGATTTAATGGAAGAGGCAAAAAAAGGAAATTATAATTTTGTTTTTGTAATTGCTATTTTAGTTATCCTTGTTTTATTTGCAGTTGTAATTTATATGTTCCCAACATATAATGCTAAAGTTATTTTAGCGCTTGAATTAAATGAATCTAGAAATATAAGCAATAATACTGATTATTATCCTTATAACAGCAATATTTCTGTTGTTGACGATCCCTTATTTGGAAGAGTTTATAGTTTTTTAGGAAGAGATTATTTGAAAACAAAGCATAATGTTAATGCAACTCATGGTTTTAGTGTAAGTGCATTTGCATATGTTGATGATAATACTAATAGAAATAATTTAGGGATAGTTTCAACTTCTTACCAAAGAAGCGATACAGGTTTTAGATTAAAATATAGAGATTTTGAAGATGAGGATAGAATTTATGTTCAGGTAGGAAATGAAACTCTTTACGGTTCTATTCCTAATGGAGCTTGTTATAGGAGCTGGTGTCATTATGCCTTCACATACAACTCAGATAATGGGAAGGTAGTTATTTATGGAAATGGAGTAAGACTTGGAAGTCATTTTACAAACCCAAATGTTATGCTTAATAATAAGATAAATATAGGAAATACAATTGATATTAATCAGGAATTTTTCAGAGGAAAAATAATCAATGTTAGTGTTTATGATGGAATACTTGCAGATAGCGAAGTTAAGGAAATTGCTAAAGCTCTGAAAGGTAACACACCACAATAACTCCTTTATATAAACTTCTTTAAATTTTTATGGAAAGTAATAGAGAAGAAATAAATGAATCTCATCGAAGCCTTGATTTTGCTGGAGCAACAGTTGGAATGTTAAATGAATTTGTTATTAAAGACAAATAAACTTCTCAATAATTATTTTATTTCTTACTTCTGGATGGAATAAAATTCCATAAGCCTCTTTTGATTTATGCTTAACTGCTTGAGAACATGATGCATAGCTTAAAACATTAAAATTTTCTAGTTTTGTAAAATCAACATACAAACCATGCAAAGAATAAACCTGATGTTTTTTATTTGGTTCTATTCCTAAAAAACTTTCTATAAATTCTAGGGTTAAAGGTCCAATCTGCTTTTCTTTTTTTAATTTTCCCCCATTAACCAAGCCTATTATATGCATTCCTGCACAAATTCCTAGAATTGGTTTGTTAGAGTATTTTATGAATTCAAACTTTTTTAAATTACTTTTTTCAAGAAAAGAATTATCCTTTAGAGATGTTCCTGTTATTATTATTTTATCTGACTTTTCTATAGAATGTTTATCTAGGTTTCTATAGTTAATTGTCTTGAATTTGATTTTATTATTTTTTAAAATATCTTCAATTGGCTTAACAAATTCTAACTCATGGAGCTTTTCCTTGCAGGTTGAAATAATTAAGATCATTTTAATTTTTTCTCCATATAAAAGTTAACTAACCCCTTGTCATTTTTTATCTTTTTAATTAATTTATATCCTCTTTTCAAATAAAAGCTTTTGGCTTGCTTAGCAGATTTAAGGTGAACCACCTTAATTCCTTTCTTTTTAGCATAATCTTCAATAAAATCCATAATTTTTGTCCCTATGCCCTTTCTTACAAATTTATAGTGAACATAAACACTTCCAATTTCACCATCATGTAAATCAACAGTTCCTATTATTTTTTTATTACTAATTAAACAAAACATATCTCTTTTCTTTATTTTTTCCATAATTATTTTTGGGTTATTACGATTCATTAAGTAAATTATTTCTTCTTTTTTTAAATTCCATCCATTAACCTTTTTTATAGTATTTTTTCTTAAAATTGATATTTCTTTAGCATCCCCAATTTTGGCTTTTCTAAATTTCATTTTACTTCTAACTCCATTCTCCAACTGTTTTTTTCTCCAAGAATTCTTTTATCTGTTATTTTTAATGGTTTTTTGAATAAAGGGCAGTTTAATACAAATGATTCAAATTCTCCTCCTTCTCCTGCAGGATTAATTTTATATTTATTTTGAAGAGATTTAATTTCTTTAATAAAAGCAGAATCTATTTTTCTTCCTAACCATTCATTTCCTAGAGGATATGCTGCTACTCCGGTAATTATTACTTCAAATTTTGCTTTTAATAAATCATTTAACAATTCTATCTGATCTTTCTGCCAGAGGGGGTTGAATACTTCAAGATTTAACTTATCACATATTTTTTGTATTCTACTTGCTTGATATGTTGATTCAACAGCTCCTGTTATAATTCCTTGAATTTTATATTTTGATTTTGCCTCTTTGATTGCATTTTCTAAGTCTTTTAATTCAATTTCTTTAATTCCTTTAGTTTTTTTAATTATAATTGGAATTCCCATTGCTTTTGCTTGTTTTATTGTCTGTTCTATTGAAGGTGTATGAAACATGAAACTATCTTTATTTGCCGAATGTATTGAAATTAAACAGGAAACTTTATGATTGTATTTTTTTGCAAGATATATAGCGTATGTGGAATCTTTCCCTCCTGAAAATAAAACTGCGAGGTTCATCTTTTAGCTTTCCCTTTCTTATCTATATCTTTATTCTCTACTTCAAATAATTTAGGATTTTGTTTAATGAAACGCTTCATTACTCGGCCTAAAATAAAGAAATCCCTTTTCTTAAGATATAAATAACCTAACAATGAAGCTATGAAAGCTCCAATACTATCTACAATTAAATCTCCCATTGTATCCCTTAGCCCAGAACCCTGCATATTCCATCCAAGAGTCTGATCTATGATAAATTCAAATATCTCCCATAACCCTCCTACTGCCAGAGCAAATGAGAATGCAAATATAGCTATCAGGAATGGTTTTGCGTTTAATCTATTTGCTCTATGGAGTACATAAAGAATTGTAAATCCAAAAAGACCTAACGCAATTGCAGATCCTGCGTGAAGGAGCAGGTCCCACCACCAGAATATTTCGTAATAATTATTGACAGTCCCTAAAAACATTGAAGCATATATGAATACGACTGTTAAAATTTCAAATTCTAACGGCAGATTTATTTTATAACTTATTTCGAATATATACGGAAGAAAAGTCATGATGAATGCAAGTATTGTTGTAAGTAAAATCCACCAGTTTTGACTAAGAATAGAACTTACTATAGCAATTATTAGTGTAATTCTTATAAGATTAATAAAAACTAAATAGGCTTTTTCAAAACCTGTTGAATAGAGATATGTTCTTTTTACACTATTAGTTATTTTAGATAAGTTCATATAATTAAATAATTTTTGAGCTTAAAAAGGTTTTATTCTTCCGTAATACCTTGTGCTCTTGAAAAATGGATAAAATATAGGTAACAATACTAAATAATTTCCTTAGGATTAAATTAAAATAGCTTAATGTAAACTTTCTGTTGAATGTTTAAACATCAAAAATCCTTGATTTTTGTGGCCAAAAGAATCAAAGATTCTTTGGATCCAGAAAACATAAAGTTTTCTTGGCTTAAAGTTTGTTACTTCAAACTTTAAATATAAGTTAATGATTACATAATTTCCTAGATGCCTTAAGGTCTTGCCTCAAGGTAGTTCACTTTATTGTTTTCTATGAATAAAGAGTATATCTTCATCTGTGCCTTGAGATTTTCTTGCTTCTTCAAACAGATCTTTTGGTATTTTTACATTCTCTCCAATACGGCAATTCTTTTTTCCAAAGGAGGATGAGTTGAAAACAAACTGTCAAGATTTTTTTTGAATGGGTCTGATATAAATAAAGGAGCAATTGCTTTACTTAACTGATGAGGTTTCATTGAACTATCTGATTTTATTTTTTTTAGAGCACCTATTAATCCTGTTGGTCTTCTAGTAAATTTTACAGCTGTTGCATCTGCTGTATACTCTCTTTTTCTTGATATTGCTAGCTGGACTAACTGAACTACTATTGGTGCTAAAATAGCAAATAAAACTCCCAAAATTATTAGAACTAATTGGACTCTTCCATCTTTTCCTCCACTATCTGAATCACCTCTAAACCATAAACTTCTTAGAAATATTTCTGCTATTATTGCTATCATACCAACTAAAACAGTTACTAGAGTCATAAATCTAATGTCATAATTTGCTACATGGCCCATTTCATGAGCTATAACTCCCTCTAATTCGTCTTTATCAAGTTTTTCCAATGCTCCTGTTGTAACACAGATAACTGCATTCTTAGGGTCTCTTCCAGTTGCAAATGCATTTATCTGGGGATTTTCCATGACATAGACTTTAGGCATTGGAAGGCCTGATGCAATTGACATTGATTCAACAGCATTGAATAAAGTTCTATGTTTTATTTTATCTGCTGGTTTTGCTTTTGCTGAAGATATTGCAATTTTATCGCTGTAATAATATCCTACCCAAATATAAGCTAAGGAAATTATTATAGCTAAAATCATTATAATTGTGAAATATTCTGGGCCTAAAACTAGACTGATGATATATCCTAATAAGACTATTACTAAAACAATTCCTATCAATAGAAATAAAGAATTTCTTTTATTGCTTGATATTTGATTGTGGAATGAGATTCTTGATTGAGGTTTTTCCATTATAATCCTTACATAATCTAATTTATAAAAGTTTATAAATGTCTTAAAGATGAAATTTTTATGTTAGAAAGGCCGATACATGTCGAAAGAATTAAACTAGCTAAAGTTAAAACTGGAGTTAGATTTAGAGCAAAACCACATTTTGTTGCTCCATATAACGCAGAAAGATATTTTTCTAAATCTCCTGGTTTTTATTTAGAAGATGCAAGATTAAAACCTTTTATTGGTTATTTAAAAAAACTTAATCCTGATCAGATTAATGGAGTAAAAAATTTAAGAATTCTTAATACAGAATATGATGTGATAGTCAGGGAAGTTAGAGGTTTAGACAAACAGAGGAGGACAATAGTCCATCTTGAGGAAGCAGTTAATGTTAGAGATTTTATCTATTTGGAATTAGAAAGGAAAAGTAACAGTCATGATAGACTTGTTGGGTATTTTTTAAGTTATAAAGTTCTTGTTCCTCAAGAGGGTTTATCTGTTGGAAATTGCATTATGGGGATGGTGGGATCAGTTAATGATGAAAATACTAGAATAAGCCTTGTTCCTATTGAAAGAATTGAAAAAGATAAATACTCGATTTTAAGTAATATAATATTTAGGTCTTAAAAATATTAGAATATATTTTAAATGATACTAGTTAGAATTTAACTTTGACAATTTTTCTTTCTTCAGCTTCAATTTTAATAAAAGGTCTTTCTTTTACACTATACATACCAGCAAATACTTTTCCTGGGAAAACCTTTATTGAATTGTTGAAATCTAGGATTGAATCATTATAGTATTGTCTTGAATAAGCTATTTTATCTT
>JBBSXX010000123.1:0-5189 GCA_038045565.1 Nanobdellota archaeon | reverse complement strand
GCATTATAAAACTTATCATAGTCCAACGCCCTATCAAAGCACTCAACCATTTAGTCACACTCTTCGAAGAAGCGTTGAATCAAATCACCTTCTAATTATTCGGTTTATGTAGCTAACTTAATCCTAAGGATTAATGCCCCCACGAGGATTTGAACCTCGGACGACTCCTCCGCAAGGAGTTATTATATCCAGCTTAACTATAAGGGCATAAAGATAATTAAGGTTTTCTTTCCTAAAGAACTTTTCTGTTTTTTGGTATCAAACTTTCTCTTAGAATTAATGAGCTGCTAGATAATCTGTTATATCTTTTGTTAAGCTTTCAATAACTGATCTTTCTTCTGGATCAATTTCATTCCAGTCATATCCTGGTATTGTACCAAATCTTAATCCATTAAAACTTGGATAATTTTCTTGATTTTCATCAAGTTTGAAACTTATACCTGTGCTGCTATAATTTATTCTACTAGTCACGTTTCCAGAGAGACTAGTTAAATAATCTTCAGGCACAATTCCACCTTCTACCATTCCAGTGTTAAAGAAACCTGATTGAACAAGTCTAAACATATATCCTTGTTTACTTACTTCATTTAACATTTCTTTAACTTCATCCGGGGTTAAACTTGTAGGAAATGCTAAATTTGTTCTTTGCTCTAAATCTTGTGACATCTTAATAGGCAATTATTTGTTTTTATAAATATTACTATATTTCAACCTTTAACAAGATATATAAATAAACCTTTTAAAAAAAGGTTTCCAAAACCATAATTATATAAATACTAAATGATTATTTAATATATGAAACAAACACTTCTAAATCTTAAAAAAATTCATGGTGAGGAAACTGAGTTAATTCATTTATATGAAAAAGCCTTTGAAGTTGCTAAATCTGAATCAAAGAATGAGGTTTCAGAGTTTTTAAGGGGAAAGATAAAAGAGGCTAAGGCTAGAGCATCTGAGATAGAGAAAATGATACATAATTTGAATTAAGATAGGTAATGTAATGCCCTGTGTTTTTATGTATGAATAAAATAAGTAATATAAAACCCAACCAATTATTTAAGAAATAATTCTGATATCCCATGGTCTTGGTACAGGGTAAAATATAGGTAACAATACAAATTAATTATCTTATAATGAGAATTGAAATAATTTAAATGGAAAATTTTTCTCTAATGGAAAATTTCTATTGATTGGTTAAATATGGGTTACGGATTACATAATTTTCTAAATTTTATCTGGTTTTGTATTGAATTAATTAACTTTTAAGCTTGGGCATAAGCTTAAAAGGCATGGAATTTTCTAAATAATGAAAATATAATGAAAAGTTTTAAAGAATTGGGTTTAAGTCCCGAATTATTAAAGGTTATTGATGAAATACATTTTAAAGAACCAAGTGAAGTTCAGGAAAAATCAATACCTGAAGGTTTAGCTGGCAAAGATGTTTTAGCTGAAAGTGCTACTGGTAGTGGAAAAACTCTTGCTTTTGGAGCACCAATTATTCAAAATGCTGTGCATGGGAAGGGTTTACAAGCTTTAGTTTTAGTTCCTACTAGAGAACTTGCACAGCAAGTTTCAAAATCTTTAATTGAATTTTCTAAATATAAAAAATTAAACATTATTTCTGTTTATGGAGGGATTTCATTGCTTCCCCAAATGGAAGGCCTTGGAAAAGCAGATATTGTTGTTGGAACTCCTGGAAGGATTTTAGACCATATTTCTAGAAAATCAATTAATCTTTCTCACATAAAATTTTTAGTTTTAGATGAAGCTGATAGAATGCTTGACATGGGTTTTCTTGATGATGTTGCAAGAATAATTGAACGCTGCCCTGAAAAAAGACAGAGCTTTTTGTTTTCAGCTACACTATCTACAGATATTATGAGAATTGCGAAGAGATATATGAATCATCCTATTGAGATCTCTGCAGAATCTCATGTTGATCCTTCTAAATTAGAGCAGGTTTTTTATGAAGTCCAGTCTGCAGAAAAATTCTCTCTGTTAGTTCATCTGCTTAAAGATGAAACTTCGAAACTTGTTATGGTTTTCTGTAATACAAAAAGAAATACGGACTTTATTGGGAAGAATCTTATGAGACATGGATTTGATGCTATGGCTCTTCATGGAGATCTAAGCCAGAGCAGAAGAAATAAAATCCTAGAACATTTTAATGATAGCGATAAATTTATTTTAGTATGCACGGATGTTGCAGCAAGAGGACTAGATATTAAGAATGTTTCTCATGTATATAATTATGATTCTCCAAAAAACAGCACAGAATATGTACATAGAATTGGAAGAACTGCAAGAGCTGGAAAAGACGGAAAGGCAATTACAATTATAGCAAAACAGGATTTTGATAATTTTAGAAGAGTGGTAAGTGATGATTCTTTGAGTATAAAAAGAATTGAAACTCCAGAATTTGAAAAAGTTTTTATCAAAATGTCTTCAGAAAGAGGAAGTGGAGATAGAGGCGGAGGTTTTAGAGGAAGGAGTAGTGGAGAATTTCATAGTAGAGGAAGAAGTGGCTCAGGAGGGTATGGAGGAAGGTCTCACGGATCTAGAGATGAAGGAAGAAGAGATGCTAGAGGACATTCACATTCATCACACTCTTCAGGTGGATATAGAAGTAGAGACAAAGATGATGATAGAAGTCATGGAAGTAGTGGGGGAGGAAGAAGTAGTGAAGGTGGAAGTAGAAGTAGAAGTTATGCTCCTAGAGGAGATGGAAGAAAACCATCTAGAAGACCTGGTAGAAGTAGTGGAAGTAGAGGATATAGATAATAAATTCTAATAAGATAAATTTATAGGTAACAGTGCTAACAAATTTTAGATTTTAAAATTGAGTGATTTTAGTCTACAACAATCTTTTTAAATCATTTTTAACAGTTTATTAAATGAATCAAACTAATGGAAAACCGGTTATTGCAATTGATATAGATGATACACTTATACCATTAGTTACACATTTAGTTGAATATTACAATAAATTTCATAACGGATCTTTAAGATATGAAGATATCTCAACTTATTCTTTTTCTAGACATATGGGAATAAGTGAAGAAGTTGCTATAAAGATTGTTGGAGATTTTGTTGATACTGATTATTTTAGATGCTCCCAACCTTTTAATGGTTCTCAAGAATCAATTCACCATTTTTCTAAAGAGCATTATCTTATTGGAGTTACTTCAAGACAAGAGAGTCTGAGGAAATTCACAGATATGCAAATTGGATATTTTTTTCCAGAAATAAGTGAAATTGATTTTTCCTTAAATCATTATGCTGATTTTGGAAAAAGAGAAACAAAATCTGAGATATGTAAAAGAAAAAATGTCGAATGGATAGCAGAAGATTCTCCAGATTATGCTTTACAATGTGCTAATGAAGGGATAAGAGTTTTTTTAATTGATCATCCTTGGAACAAAGAAGCAGATCATGAGTTGATTACAAGACTTCCTACAGAAAGTTTTTGGGATGATCTTCTTGAGGAAGTTTATAAAGAAGTTTAGGTACATTTATATACCTTATAGATATATACTTATATATTAAATATATAATATAATCGTAAAATGAAACAAAAACAAATAAATGTTCATTCCCCTACATTAAATACAGTGATAATGGTGGAAAGAGTTTTGAAAGAAGCTCATGAAATTATAAATATTGCTGAATTGAAAAGAAGACTTCCTAAACAAGTTATGCACCAAACTTTAATGCAGATTCTTGACTATCTTCAATTAAGCGGTAAGATAATTATTGGGACAAAAGGAATTTTATGGATATTTGCAGAAAGAAAGGAACTTGATACATTAATTAAAAAAGGTTTGGAGGTTTAAAATCCATGAAACCTGTAAGAGTTATACTTCTTGATAATGCTAAAGAGGAATTTGAAAGATTAAATTCTATTGTTGGAAAACAAATAGAATCAGATAAGCAAAGTACTGAAGAAATGCAACTCTTGAATTCAATAAAACAGAAAATTAACCTAATAAAATTAAATCCCTTTTATGGGGATAATCTTGCTAAAAATTTAATACCTAAAGAATATAATGTAACTAATCTATGGAGAGTTGAATTAAGCCAATTTTGGAGAATGTTATATACTATTAAAGGAGATCAGATTGAAATCAAAAAGTCCTTGTGTGTTTTGTTTTGGACTTTTGGATGCTCAAGATTCTACTCCACACTAAAGTGTGAAGTTTTAGTCAAGAATCTTGACATAATTTGTTTTATACTGGATATCTTAAGCCATCCAGACTATGATAAAAAATTTGGATATAGGAAAAGATGATTATAGATGTTCATTGCCATTTAGACTTGCTTGAAGGTATTGATTCTATAATTAAGACTTGCCTTGATAAAAATATAATAATTGTTACTCAAGGGATTAATGCTGAAACAAATAGAAAAGCTCTTGAATATTCTAATAAATTTGCAAATGTTAAGGCTGCTCTTGGAATTTACCCTGAAGATGCTTTGAAACTTTCTGAGAAAGAAATTAATGACGAATTAAAATTTATTGAAAGTAATAAAAATAAAATAATTGCTATAGGAGAAATTGGTTTGGATGGAACTTATAGTGATATGGAAAAACAAAAAAAGGTTTTTGAAAAACTTGTAAAATTATCAATCAAACTTGATATTCCAGTTATTGTTCATTCAAGAAAAGCTGAGATTTTATGTATTGAAGAACTTGAAAAATTAAAAGCTAAAAAAGTTATAATGCATTGTTTTTCTGGTAATTTAAAATTAGTCAAAAGAATCGAAGAAAATGGATGGTATTTGAGTATTCCGGCTAATGTAAATTATAGTGAACATTTTCAAAAAATTGTTTCTATAGTTGACATTAACAATTTATTATGTGAAACAGACTCTCCTTTTTTAAGTCCTGAAAAGAAATTTCCAAATACCTCCTTAAATGTTATGTATAGTTATAAAAAAATAGCGGAGATAAAGAAGATTAGTTTAAATGAAGTTAATAAGATAATTGAAAATAACTTTAATAAACTATTTATTCTTCCGTAATACCTTATGAGCTTGACACAGGAATAAACTAGAGGTAATAATACTAAATGGTATTTGTTTGATATAATTTAATGATCACAAAACCCTTTTGCATACCATGGCTTAAAAGCCATGGTTTGTTCGTTGGGTTTTGAGGCCTTAAAAAACTAAATAGTTTTTGAGGCTCA
>JBBSXX010000122.1:0-1982 GCA_038045565.1 Nanobdellota archaeon | reverse complement strand
AATTATTTTCAAAAATCTTTGATTTTTCTTTAAATTTAAACTTCCTTTTATACATTTATTAGATATAAGGAAGGCAATAATAGCTTTTTCTGCAAATTCTATTGATTTTGAATCATCCATATATCCACACTCAATTCCAAATCCCTTTTTACTAAGCTGATTCATATAATATTCTGTTGATCCAGGCTCAAATTCATCAAAATTAAAAACAACTAACTTAACATCAAATATATTTGCTTCACTCATTAAAGATTCTCTGCAAATAACAAACGGCTGAGAATTTTTGGTTGCACTAGCATGTATATCTAACATTATGTCAGCTTTATCTAAGTAAGACATTATCTCTAGAGCAGTTCTACCTTCCAGACTATTTTTTATTTCTTTATTTTGTTCTCGAAAAAAACACCTATTCAAATTCTTTTCAATAAACCTTTTATTTTGCTTTATCGCCTCAAGATTAGAATAAATAAAAGTAACCTTCCCAGAATCTATATTTAATCTAGAGGCAATTTTATCAGATGCTTGAACCCCGCAGATTTCATTCCCATGCACTCCCACAAGTATAACTACATTTTTTCCAGGTTTGTTTGATTTAAACTCAATAACTTTTATGTTACTTTTCATTTTACTCGCAGCTTAGATCTGAAAGAAGTTTTGAAATACCTTCTTTATCAAAATATTGAAATTTCCATGTGTACCAAGGAGCATTTTTTTCAGGATCAACAAAAAGTAATTTTCCTTCCTGACCTGAAAAAATTCTTCTAAGTATAGATAACACTCTGTTGTTTTTAGTTCTTACTACAAAATCTGTGTAATCCTCTAGTCTTGCGCTATTAAGTCTTATAGCAGATGCTAATAATCCTCTTCCAGAACCTTGCCTATCTTCAATAATACCTAATTCAGCACCATAAAAAGTTCTTTCTAAATTTACACCTTTTGAATCAAGCATCAGAGATATCAAAGGAAAATTTACAGATTTTGTTCTTTCATTTATGGGAATTTTATATCCCCAACTAAAACCAAATGGAACTTGATCATCCTCAAGTAAATATCCTATAAATCCCCCTTTAGACAGGGCTTCATTAATTAAATCATATTGATTAACAAAGTCAGGATAAAAATCTATTAGAACTTTTTCGCATAAAATACAAGACTCTAATCCTCCTGCATTTCCAACTACACCACTTCTATCTTGTTTATTTATCGGCCATTGATAATCTTGAGGAACTGGACTAGTAATATATTGTACCTTACATTTCTCAGTCTCATCAGGTATTAATGCTCCAGAACAAATTCTTTCTTCATACCAGGGAAAACCACCAAATACTTTCTTGTAAAGTGAAGATAACTTCCCTATATCATTAGAAGATATTCTTCTTGCTTTAATACTTTCCATTATTAATAAACCTCCTTTCAAACAATGTTAAAATAAGTTTTTCAGAATTAAGAGAGATGAACTAAATCAGCATTTGAAATGCTTTTATCCTCAGAATTATTATTAAAAGAAGGGAGAGGTAACGTGGTAGAAAGTAAGGGAAAGGCAGTGTAGGAACCAAGAGAACATACTTGTTCTCTGGTCCAGAGATTCAAGAAATCTCTAGGAAACCGTAGGTTTTCAAACAAGCGGAAGAAGAGAGTCGAACTCTTGTCTTTCGGACCACAACCGAAAATTCTAACCGTTAAACTACAACCGCCATACCAATTTAAATTAGATAAAGAATCAGTGTTTTTAAATTCTATAGAAAAATCAGGATTAAAGGAATTAAATGACTTAAATGAATTATTTGAAAAATCAGAGTTAGAACTAGCAAAGATGATAACAACCAGCACAAGATGTGCCTTTCGCCCCATACATAATTTTGTTTGCTAATTTCATGTTATTTTAAAAATTTAATGATATTTAAATGTTTTTGTTTTAATTTTTTCATGTAGTGTCCGCTATTAATGTCCTCTCGATTATTTGAGTTAGTCATTTTATCTTT
>JBBSXX010000121.1:0-7065 GCA_038045565.1 Nanobdellota archaeon | reverse complement strand
TTATATCTATATTATTTAAGAACAACTCTTCTTATTCTTTTTGATAATAATGGTATTATGATAAATAATATAAAGATTATTAATGATATAAAAAACTCTTTAGAGCTTGAATCAGTTATATTTCTTAAAAAATATAAGGTTATTATTAATCCGGGTATTAAACCTATTATTGTTCCTAAAAAGTAATCTTTAAATTTTAATTTTGATAATGCTCCAAATAAGTTAACCAATTCGAATGGTATTAGGCTTATTAGCCTTAAGGTTAGCATTAATGGAAAACCATTTTCATGTAGAAGACTATTATATTCATGCACTTTCGCCACTTTATTAATAAATTTTTCTTCTATATACTTTCTCCCAATTTTTCTTACAATAATAAATTCTAATGAGGAACTTACTATCAGAATGGAATAACTTATCAAAAAGGCATAAAACACATTTATTGGTAAACTTGCAGCTATTATTGGAATTATAAATGATAGACCTAACCAAGATCCAATAATTATTCCCAGGATTATTATTATGAAGATAAATGGAGAAATAGCCTCTAAAGAATTTATGTAGTCTACTAGATTTAATATCAAATGATTTATATTTTTTAAATTAAAAATAAATATTATGGCTAATATTAAAATAATTATAAAAAAGAAGGCTTTGATTAAATCTTTTTTACCCCATTCCATATACCACTATAATTAGCAGGTTTTTTATACCTTTATTATTTTGATTTTGTATGAAACCATTAAGCATTTTGATTGTTAGTGATTCTATAAAAAATCCTATCGGTGGAGCTTTTATTTCTATTTTAAGATTTGCAGAAGGGCTTTCTAAAAGGGGGCATAAGATTATATTTATAGCCCCAAGATATGGAAACTTGCCCGCTATTGATGATTATAAGGGTATGAAAATTTATAGGTTTCAGTCATTTCCAATACCTAAGTCTGAAAAACAATATTACATTTCTTTTCCTAAAGTTAAGCAAATTAAGGATATAATGAAAAAAGAAAAAATTGATTTGCTTCATGTTATTCTTCCAACTCCTGCTGCAATAGCTGCAATTAAGGCAGCAAGGGCTATGGGAATTAAAACTGTTGGACATTCACACTTTCATGCTAAAAACATATTTATTCACTTGCCTGGATTTTTACATAACCCTAAATTTTACGAAGCTTTTTATAATTATTTAGTTTGGGCTTATAGGGATGTTGATGTTATTGTATGTCCGTCAAAACTTTTACAGAAGATTCTTAAAAAAAGTAAGTATAAGCAGAAGATTTATGTTATAAGTAATGGAATTAACTTAAGTGAATTTAAGATTATTGATTTTAGACCATTTATCAAGAAATTTAACCTAGACGAAAATAAGAAAAGGGCTTTATTTATTGGGAGATTGCACCCTGAAAAAGATATAGAGACTTTAATTAGAGCTGTCCCTTTTGTTTTAAAGAAATATAAAAATTTTGAAGTGAATATTGTTGGAGTTGGTTATTTAAGAAATGATCTCGAAAATTTGACTAAAGAATTAGGTATTGATAAACATGTTAAGTTTTTTGGAAAGCTTTATGGAAAGGAATTATTAATGGCTTACAATGCATGCGACTTTTTTATTTTACCTTCTATAGTTGAAACAGAAGGAATGGTCTTGCTTGAGGCTATGGCTTGCGGTAAGCCGATACTTGTTTCTAATTCTAAAGAGAGTGCTTCAAGATATTTTGTTAGAAAAAATGGTTTTTTATTTAAATCAAGAAATCCTAAAAGTTTAGCCAAGAAAATACTTAGATTGATTAAAAATAGTAATTTGAGGAAAAAATTTGGAAAGCAGAGTTTTTTAAATTCTAGAAAGTATGATATTGAGATAAGTGTTTCTGAATTAGAAGAGGTTTATTATTCTCTATTAGTTAAGTAATACTTCCTGTTCTTGACACAGGGATAAAATATAGGTAATAATACTTAAGGAATTTGTTTGGTCTTATAATTAAATATGGTATCATGATTACATAACTTTCCAAATTTGATAAGGTCTTGGCTTAGGATTGTTCGTTTACTGGAAAAAAGCTTAAATAGGATTTTGTAGTGTTTAAGATATGTTTATTGCTAAGAAGAAAATTTCTGGAAAGGATTATTATTATATTCAGAAAAGTTTTAGGGGAGAGGGAGGTAAGGTTAGGTCTATAACTGTTTCTTATGGTGGTAAGACTAGAGAAGATGCTGAAAAAAAACTTTTGGATTTAAGGGAAAAAGAAAATAAAGAAAAGAATATAAAGCAGGATGTTGGACAAAGTTTTATGGTTCAAGAAGAATTGCATGAAAATAAAGAAGAAAAATTAAAAAGTATAGAAGATTTGGCTAATTTTTGTAAAGCTAAGGGTTTTGTTTTTAGGTCTAGTGATATTTATGGGGGATTAGCAGGATTTTGGGATTTTGGACCTTTAGGAATTGAATTATTTAATAATATTAAAGCGGAGTGGTGGAATTTTTTTGTTAAGAAAAGAGATAATATGGCAGGAATAGAGGCAAGTATAATAAGTCATCCTAGAACTTGGAAGGCTTCGGGTCATATTGCTACTTTTTCTGATATGGCTGTTGTATGTAAAAAGTGCGGAAAAGCCACAAAAATAGATAAAAGTGAAGTAGGAAAGGTAAAATGTTCAGATTGTGGAGGAGAATATGATGTTAAAGGAGAGTTTAATTTAATGTTTAAAACTAGTATTGGGGCTTTAAACCCTATGGACTCTTATTTAAGAGGGGAAACAGCTCAAGGAATGTTTTTAGATTTTAAACTTATACAACAGACTTCTAGATTACAATTACCCTTTGGTATTGCTCAGATAGGAAGATGCTTTAGGAATGAAATTGCCCCCAGAGATTTTATGTTTAGAAGTAGGGAGTTTCATATTGGAGAGTTTGAATTTTTTATTCATCCTGAAGAAAAAAAATGTAATTTGTTAAATCAAAAACATCTTAATATAGAATTTAATTTTCTCGATGAAGAAACTCAAAAATCCGGAAAATCAGATTTAAAGAAAGTTAAAATGAAGGAACTTTTGGAAAAGAATAAGATTGATGAATGGCATGCTTATTGGCTTGCTGAACAAATAATTTGGTTTAGAAGTATTGGTTTAAATGAAATAAAGATAAGAGAACATACAAAAGATGAATTAAGCCATTATTCTTCTGCAACATTTGATATTGATTATATGTTTCCTTTTGGATCTTATGAGTTTGCTGGAAATGCAAATAGGGGACAGTATGATTTGAAACAACATGAAAAGGAAAGTAAGCAAGATATGAGTATTTTTGATGAAAATACTAAATCTAAAGTGATACCAAGAGTTATTGAGCCTACATTTGGTATGGAAAGAATTTTTATGGCTGTTTTAACAAAAGCTTATTACTATGACAAGAATAGAAATTATGTTGTCCTAAAAATTCCTCCTAGACTTGCTCCGATTAAGGCAGCTGTATTTCCTATAGTTAAGAGAGATGATTATGAGAAAATATGCAGAGATATTGTTGAGGATCTTAGGGAAGAATGGAATGTGGTTTATGATAAATCTGGCAGTATTGGAAGAAGATATGCTAGAAATGATGAGATTGGAACTCCTTACTGCATAACTATTGACGAAGAAAGTATTAATGATAATTCTGCAACTATCAGAAATAGAGACAATACTCAGCAGATTAGGGTAAAAATCTCAGATATTAGGGATATTTTGAGAAAATTAATAAAACAAGAAATAGAATTTGATAATGTTGGTAAAATTATAAGATAAAATAAAAACAAAAAACAAAAAATTATCGATTATTTATCTTTTTTTCTTCTTTGCAGCTTTTTTCTTTGCCATTTTGATTGTGTCCTCCTTAGGTTTTTATCATTAAAATTTTAATTTTTGTCCAAAAAAGTTTTTTTTGAAGAATTAATGAAGCATGATTTTTGTTTTTTCATGTTTGTTTTTTACTTTTCTTAATACTTAGATGCGATTCTTATTTATAAATTTATCTAAAAATTAATATTTTTGGAAAAATAAAGAAAATTTTAATTATTTTTACCGACGGGAAAAATAAAATACGTTTTATCACTTAAAAATTAATTTCTATTTTTATCTTTTTACTTTTATTTCCCTTAGGTTTGATTTTTATTTATACTATAAGAATTTCATTTTTGGATGGTATAGTTATAATTGCTTCAGGAATTATTTTAGCAATATATTTTTATACAAAATCTAGAAAATCAAAATGGCTATACCGAGAATCGAACTCGGAACCTCCTGCTTATGAGACAGGCGTTCTACCACTGAACTATATAGCCGCGTAAAGAACCTAGGTTCTTTGACGCATCAATCTCCTAAGAGTGTGCATCTTACTACAAAGAGAACAAAATTAGATAGTTTAAAACTTCTTCTATTTTTATTAATAAGAAGTTTTAAGCCACAAAAATCTTTAATTTTTGATGTTTAAAAAGTTATTTAGCAAGGATTTTAAACTTGTAATACTTGCTTTTAGCATGGCTTTAAGTAATATTACTTCAGTTTTTGGTGGTGGTGTTGAGGATAGCTTTAAACTTTTAATCACAATTCTTCAGATAGTTGGAGGGTTAATAGGTATTTACCTAATATTTTGGATAGTAAGCTTAATATTGAGTTTAAAGAAAAATAAAGTATTAAAAGAAATTCTTCAAAATTTGCAAGAAATAAATAATAAAATAGACGGAAAATCAACAATTAAAAAATAACTACTTTTTAAGAAGGGTTATATCCATTGTTGAAATATGTATTTTTCTTCCACTTTCATCTTCAAATTCATCAGTACTTATTTTTATAGATTCTTGAACATTAATTTTTTTCTCACTTAAATTTTTTTTAACTACTTCTGCTATATCCACAGCCTTTGATATAAATTTTCCTCTTGATTTAATTATTATAGAATTATTTTTCTCCTCTTTTATTTGCATTAAAGAAGCTATAATATATTTCATAAATGGCTTATTTCCTACAAATATCTCATTAGTTTCTGGTCTATCCCCTTTAATATTCTTTCTAGTCTGCTCTACCATTTTTTGTTATCGCTCAATTATTTTTCTAGGTTTTGGTATATTTCCAGCTCTTTTCAGCCTCACAATATAGCCTGCAACTTTGTTTCTTGTTCCCTTATCAGGCATAACGTAGTTTTCAGCTAAAACTTTTTTATTTTCTTTAAAGTTAGAACTAAAGTTTTGATTGTCTCTGAACAAAGTTTTTGCTGTTCTCTTAATTAATGATGATTTTATTCTACCCATGCTTAAGACACCAAGGTTTCTTCAAGCATCAACTTCCTTTGACGCTATATAGAATCCTGCTTTATACTTTAACCTCCCATTTTTGGTATTTAAACTTTTCTAGTCTAAATTGCTATTTATGTCAAGATGTATAAACAGAAAACCACAGTCTTTAGAATGTGAATGAATGCATCTTGAGCACAAGAGAATTGATCTAATATTTGCAATTCTCTGTGCAAAAATTCCATAGGAATTTTATGCATCCAAAAGTTTCTAACAAACTCCACACTTTAGTGTGGAGTAACACTCAAAAACTTTTTGATTTTATATTAGGGGTTAGGTTTATTAAGCCATTTTCTTTATTATTTAAAATTAAAAAGGAGGTTGAAATGAAGTGTAATTGCAGTGTGGGCAATATAGTGCTTGGAATCATTATTTTGGTACTAGCTTTATGGCCAAGTCTTCTTGGTGATGTGATATCAAAATGGATTGTAGTAATTGCTTCTATATTGTTAATAATTCATGAACTCTGGCATAAACATGGCTGGATGTCAATGAATAAAGGTATGAAATCAGACATGCCTGCTAGCAGAAAAAAAAGAAGATAATTTTTTATTTCATTTTTATATTTTTCTTTTTCTTTTTATAATGTTTGTAATATTCTGTGTTTTTAGTACAAGGATAAAATATAGGTAACAATACTAACAAAATATTTAATTATAAATTAAAATACTTTAATTGTAAATTTTTTCTCTTAAAAATGCCTATTAAATGTTTGAATATAGGTTAATGATTGCATAATCTTTTTTATCTACAATTTCTGGATTAAGGTTAATATTTATATAATTGATTTTTCTTTTATATTAATGATAAAAAAACCTATCAAATCAAAAATTTCTAAAAGTCAGAATAAAAGTTCTAAAAAAAATGCCTTAGTAAAAGCTGTATTTAGTGGAGAGAGTGTTGTAAGTTCTTCTAGAGAGGCTTTAGATTTATATAGTAGGGGTTTTTTTGGAGAACATATTAGTGGAAAGATTCATTATTCTTATGTTGAAGCTCTTTATCTTGTTGAGAAATCTAAAATTGAAGTTAGTTATAATACAAAAAAACTTAGCTTTAATCAAATTATAGAAAGATGCAGAAAAATTGATTCTAAAATACAGACTAAATTTTTAGTATATAAAGATTTGAGAGATAGGGGTTATCTTTTAAAAAGTGCTTTAAAATTTGGAGCTGACTTTAGAGTTTATGAAAAAGGTAGCAGGCCTGGAAAAGAACATTCTAAATGGATATTATATCCTATTTCTGAAAATCAAGAATTAACTTGGCATGAATTTTCAGCTAAAAATAGAGTTGCTCATAGCACGAAGAAAAACCTGCTCGTTGCGATTGTTGATAGTGAAGGTGGAATAACTTATTATGAGATAGCTTGGATTAGGCCTTAATAAATGAAACCAAGTTTCCCCTCCAAGAGAATTAAATTCTCTGGACCAAAGAATCTATGATTCTTCTGGTTATCAACCCTTCCTAAAATTTATGACCTTTCCTTTTATTCTAATTTTCTTTATTAATTAGATTTTTTACCTTCTTTCTTGATAGATATAAAAGAGTTGCTTGAAACTGGGAATTGAAATATATGGTCACATTTCTCACATTTAACTGTTAAAATTGTTGTCATTCCTGTTAAGACTTTTGCCCCCCTGGCAACTATTTTTGAACCCATTTTCACTTCTAGATGATTGTTACATTTTGGACAGTGCATGATTCTAATTATTAATAATAGTTATTAAATTTATCTGATAACATTATAA
>JBBSXX010000120.1:5129-8182 GCA_038045565.1 Nanobdellota archaeon | reverse complement strand
CCCTTATTGCAATTTTATCTTCATTTAATATACTTGCAACATCATGACAATGTATTCCTTTTAGATTAAATGAGATGATATCTACGCTTTTTCCTTGTCCGGGATTATATATTTCTATTCCTTCTATTTTATTTAGCTCTTCCATGGCATAATCATACAGATATTCTGAAATTTTGTTTATTTTTTCCATTCCTAGATTATTAAGATATTTTATAGCTTCTGCAGAAGCTATTACTTCACCTATATTTTGAGTTCCTGCTTCAAATTTTTCAGGTGGGTCTAAGTATTCTGCTTTTTCAAATGTAACAGACTTTATCATTCCTCCTCCAAAATTAAATGGTGGAAGTTTTTTTAGTAGTTCATATTTTCCATAAAGTGTTCCTACTCCTGTAGGTCCAAGAACTTTATGGTTTGAGAATATTAAGAAATCACAGTTTAAGTTTTTTACATCTATTTTTAAGTTTGGAGCACTTTGTGAAGCATCAATTATAGTTATAGCATTATATTTTTTTGCTAATTCTACAATTTCTTTTACAGGATTTATTGTCCCAAGGACATTTGAAACATGAGTTATAGAAACTATTGCTGTTTTATCTGATAGTTTTGATTTATAATCTTCAATATCTAACTCATAATTTTTTGTTATTTTTATGAATTTTAATTTTAAATCATATTTTTTAGCTATTTCTTGCCAAGGAACTAAATTACTATGATGTTCCATTTCGCTTAAAATTATTTCATTTTTTCCTTTTTCTAGTATTTGCGGTAGAGTATATGCTAGTAAGTTAAATGCTTCAGTTGCATTTTTTGTAAAGACTATTTCATTTTCTTGAGCATTTATGAAATCTGCAATTATTTTTCTTGATTCATTAAAATGTAACATTGCTTTTTCGCTAAGAGTATAAACACTACGATTTATATTGGCATTTTCATTTTCCATAAAATATTTTAGAGAGTCTATTACTTGTTTTGGTCTTTGAGATGTTGCTGCGTTATCCAAATAAATGACTCCGGTTTTTAAAATAGGAAAATCTTTTCTTATACTTTGTATTAAATTATTAATATTTTGATTTGTCATTTTATTTTATTTTGGAAACCATTTTTAAAAGGTTTGTTTAACACACAGAATTTTCTATTTCAAGTTCTATTAAACGATTTAACTCTAGAGCATATTCTAATGGAAGTTCTTTGATTATTGGTTCTATAAAACCTGAAACAATCATGTTAGTGGCCTCTTCTTCACTTAATCCTCTACTCATAAGGTAAAATAACTGTTCTTCACCTACTTTTCCTACAGATGCTTCATGGGCTACTTTAACTTCATTTTCTTCAACTTCCATACTTGGGAATGTTATTGCCTTACTTAAGTTATCTAACATTAATCCATCACACTTTACTAAAGAATTAACATTTTTACATCCTCTTTTAACATGTATTAAACCTCTATAACTTGCAATGCCTCCATTCTTTGATATTCCTTTACTTAGAATAGTTGAAGAGGTGTTAGGAGCATAGTGATATACTTTACAGCCTGTATCTTGATACTGGCCTTGGCCTGCAAACTGAATTCCAATATAATCTGACTTAGAACCTTTTCCAATTAAAACACTACAAGGATATAACATTGTAACTTTTGAATTATGTACAATTAAACCATTTGCTATAAAATTTTGATAATTTTCAATTTCTATATCATAGGTAGGTTTAATTCCAACATCCTCTATTTTCTTAATTTTTACAAAACCTATTTCTTCATTTGTCTTACTTTGAAAATTTAGCCCTTTAGATGTAGAATCGTTTCTTCTTGTTTTTATTTTAAGAATTTTTTCTTTTTTCTTTTTACATTTTGAAGGTAATTCTTTTATTTTTTTACCATCAAAAAGAATTCTCCAAGAATCTTTTGCATTTGATTTTACTCCCAATATTTCTACTTCTTTAGCTTTGCCATGTACAAATATTCTTGAAATTCCAAACCCCGTCTGTATTCCAAGCATTTTGACTCCTTCAAGTAGCTCTTTACTTATACTTGTAAAGTATACTCCGTTTCCTGAAGCATGACCATCTGAATCAAAATACCCTGCTAAAAATGATAATATCTGATTTTCAGGCAGGGTAAAAACCCATTCTGGAACTTTTTTTGTTTCAGCTGTACCACCAAATCCTATTTGAGAAAATAATTGGCATAAAACTTTTGAATTTATTATAATATATCTTTCTTTTTTTTCAGTTACCTTGTAATTAAATAAATTTTCTAATATTTTAATTAATTCTTCTCTATAATCTTCTTTTTCATGTGTTGCAATATTTATTTTATTACTCTTAATATCAATATGCCCATCACCAATTATAAGTCCCATTAACCACATAAAATTATCATTTGTTTCTTTTGGATAGGTAATATCTTTATTATACAGATGTGAAATTTTCATTTTAAATTTAGAATATTGATTTTTGCTTTCAATTTCATCATTTACATTTATTTTAGGTAAAATAAATGATTTTCCTTCGATAGGTATTTTTTTGGCTATTCCTATTATATCTCCTAATTTTAATTGTTCTAGTGATTTCCATTCATGATAAAAGAAACCTTTTTTACGGTTTTCTTTATTTTTCTTCCTTACAAGAGTTAAAAAAGGATGATTTGCAGAAGCTTCTATTTCTCTTCCTCCGGCTTCAAGTTTAAAGACTTTTTTATTTCCACTAAAAACTTTAGCTTTTATAATGGACTCATTGATTTTATTTGTTTTTTCATCCCAAACAAATGCTTTATCTCCTACTTTTAGTGATTGAATTTCTACAGGCCCATTTGGATTTGTGAACACTTTTGAATCTCCAGTTAGGCAGCCGAGATTTCCGTTTACCCATTCTATAATTCCATTTTCATAAACTACTGCTCTTTTTGTATTTAAGTTATAAGTGTTTTTAGACCAGTTTTCTATGCTACTATAACGAACTCGGGCATTTTTTAGAACATGAATTTCAACTCCCCCTGCATGAAGAGAATTTTCTGTGTATATTGGAGCTGAACAATTGTGTACTGCTACTCCTCCTAC
>JBBSXX010000120.1:0-5029 GCA_038045565.1 Nanobdellota archaeon | reverse complement strand
GAAAAAACTCCTAATCTTAAAAGTATGTCCTTTCCTTGCCTAATAAGTTTTTCAGATGTAGAATTAATTCTAAATGCTTCCTTAAGTCCAGAATTGTGTGTTTTTTTATAATAATTCCCATCTCCTCTAAACCACCCTTTAATAATTTCTTTTTGGTGGCCTTTAGTTTCATATATCATCCAGTCTATTAATGATTTTTTATCACTTTTAGTTCCTAACTGCTTGAATATTCTTGCTAATTCTACAGATCCTATAACTATACTTAGCCCATTGTTTTTTATATGTTTTATTTCATTAACTTTATTTATTCCAAAAACTTTATGGAGACAATATTTTACATCTTCTATATATTCTTTTTCTTTTATATTAAATGAAAAACTAAGATAAGAATCCTTCATTATACTTCCTTCAGCAAGATAATATCCTACAAGTCTGAAAAATTCATTCGTTAAAGGAACTTTTATTTTTTTTCTTTTGTACCCATTTTTTCCAGCACCCTTTATTATCTCAAATTCATGAAATTTTTTTGTTTCAAATTTATTGTTTACTGGAACAACTAAATAATCTCCCTTTCTGAAGAATTCGGGAGTGTTCCATCTTGGAGTAAATATTTTATTTCTATCTCTTTTACTTTTTTTATCAACATATAGGAATGGGTGATCTCCAGTCACTTCTATTTGTTGTGTAGAATCTCCATAAACTTTTATTTGATAAATATTTCCTGAGTATGGTCTTATTTGAATATTTCTCACTTTTTTATATTTTCCTTCACTTGTTAAGACTTTTTCATTTTCCTTTATATCTTCTATTTTTTTATACCCTGAGTTACATGAAACTATATTGCCTTTTGTAAAACACCCCTCAATATAATGGACCTCTGAATTTTCATCAGCTATAATTAATGTGTGCTCAAACTGTCCGCCCTTTTTAGCATTCATTCTGAAATAAGCTTGGAGGGGAATTTCTACTTTAACATTTTTTGGGATATAGATAAAAGTTCCTCCACTCCAGACTGCTGTATGTAGAGCAGAGAATTTATGCAAATTAACAGGTATACAAGTTGTCATAAAATACTTTTTTACAAGTTCAGGATATTCTATTAAAGCTTGATCCATATCAAGAAATACAACTCCTTGAGCCTCAAGATTTGATTTTAAATGGTGATAAACTATTTCAGATTCATACTGAGCTCCAACTCCGCCTAGGGAGTTTTGTTCTGCTTGAGGAATTCCTAGTTTTTCATAAGTTTTTCTTATATCTTCTGGAACTTCTGCCCAGGTTTTTGAGTTTTTTTTAGCATTTGGCTTCATATAATAAATTATATTATCTAAATTAAGATCTGAAAGATCAGGGCCCCATGTTGGTGTTGGTTTTTCATTAAATATTTTTAGGCCTAATAATCGCTTTTTTAACATCCATTCAGGTTCTCCTTTATCTGCAGAAATTTGTCTTACAAGTTCTTCAGATATTCCTGGTTCTGCTTTAAATTTTAGGTCTTCTTTGTTATAATGGTCATAATTTTCTCTAGATATCTCTACATTTTCATTTGATATTTCAACATGTTTTTCCTGCATTATATTTAATTTAGACATTTTCAATATTTCTTAACTATTGTTAAGTTGGATCGTATTTAAAGGTTTTTCTTATTTATTCTTCCGTAATACCTTGTGCTCTTGGTGCAGGAATAAATTTTAGGTAATAACACTAAATGGAATTTGTTTGGTATTAGAATTAAACATCAAAAATCAAAGATTTTGTAAATTTTTTCTCTTATAAAAATACTTATTGAATGTTTAAACATCAAAAATTCTTGATTTTTGTGGCCAAAAGAATCAAAGATTCTTTGGATCCAGAAAACATAAAGTTTTCTTGGCTTAAAGTTTGTTACTTCAAACTTTAAACATAAGTTGATAATTACATAACTTTCCAAATTTGATAAGGTCTTGCCTTGGGGGTTGTTCACTTTAGGTTTGTTATCATAAGATATATAAAATAAACCTTTAGAAAAGGTTTCCAAACAAAATCTTCACAGAGTTTATAAAGAAAGTTTTTTATTCTATAATTATGGATAAAAGAAATAAGATATTTATTTTTACAGTTGCTATAGTTGTTTTAATGGCTCTTGTTGTTTTTTCAATGGGGAATAACACCACTCCAAGTACTGATACTCAAAATACAAATGGATCAAAGGTTAATACTACTACATTAAATCAAACAGGTTCAATAAATTCAGTTAAGATAAGTTCAACTGAATTAGCTAAACACAATAAAGAAAATGATTGTTGGGTTGTGTATAAAGGTCAGGTTTATGATTTAACTTCATGGTTGCCTAGACATCCTGGAAGTGCTGGGGCGATCTTACCTTATTGTGGAACTCAAGGTTTTGAAGCTGCATTTACTAAACAACATGGAAATTCAAAAGCTTCATTGTTTATGCAGGTAGCTAAATTAATTGGACAAGTTGAGGTAAAGGGAAGTATATGATGGCATTTAAAATTGAGAAATTTTTTGAGAAGAGAACTGAAAAAATCAAAAAGTATTATCCTTTAGTTTTAAGAACAGGCATTGCAATTGTATTCTTATGGTTTGGACTTTCTCAATTGAAAAATCCTGATGCATGGACAAGACTAGCTCCAAGTTATGTTTTGGCTTTATCACCTTTTTCAGCTACCGCTTTAATTTATCTTAATGGTATTGTTGAAATTGTTTTAGCAGTATTATTGCTTTTAGGGTTGTTTACAAGAAGTGTTTCATTGTTATTGACTTTGCATTTACTTCATATAACAACTATGTTAGGATATGGAGCTATTGCTGCAAGAGATTTTAGTTTAGCAATTGCAACATTTACTATCTTCTTGTTAGGCGCAGATGATTTTAGTTTAGATAAATTATTGTCTAACAGAAAAGAAAATTTAAAGGAAAAAGAGAAAGAAAAGGAAAGAGAAAAGAATAAAGAGCTTGAAAAAGAAGAAACAGAAAACTAATTATATTATTTTAACGCCGCTTTACTCATTACTATGTCTTCAATTTCATCATTAAAGTATAGCTTTTGGCTGCCTTAGCAATCTTCTAAATATACAATTACATCTTGAACTGGGTAAACATTGAATTTTTGCCCTGCATTTGTTACTTGAATGCATGAGCCTCTTAAATGATATCTTACTGTTGATGCAAGTGATAGATCAGAAATTTCTTTAACTCGATTTTCCTTCATTATTGAAACTATATCTTCTACAGTTAAACATGGTTCTTGCTCTCTAGTAACCTGTTCTTTTACTCTTCTTGATTTCTTAGCCATTATTCCATTAGTTTTTCTAACCATTTAGAATTATTATCAGAAAGGTTTAAAAACCTTTATCTTGTGAGAACTTAATTTAAAATGACAGGGCCAACTTACTCTTATCATGGTGCGTACGAATTAGATATTGATAGCGGTAGATTTGAATTACCTGAAACAATATTAAGAACTTGGATGGATAGAAATAGATCTCCAAGAAATAAACACAAAAATTTACCCATTTATTTTAATTCAAAACTTTCTTATGAAGGAAATTCAGTTTTATTAACACTTTTAGATCCAGCGATTACAAGAGTTGTTATTGAATCTGGAGCTAAAGATTATGAAGACTTTTTAGATGTAAATCCAAAAGAAGGATCTGAAACACTTAGAAAAAGATTAATATTGGGTGAAGATAGGAATATAGAAATTCCTAAAATTGCTTTAGATAAATTAGGTATTGGATCTAGGGTTAGTGTTTTAGGTAATGATGATTATGTTGAATTATGGAATGTTGAATTATGGAGAAGATATAGAAATTTTGAGCAGGAAGATATTATATTTGAAGAGGGAAATATGGATCATGCAATGGTTATGTATCCTGGATTATTTAGAAACTTAGGTTATATTTAATCGTATTTCTCTGAATAAATATCTTTTCCTAAAATTCCCTTTTTAAGAAGTAATAATCTTACACTCGAAATCATATTCTTTACTCCACAAATATAATAATCTGCCTTTTTATCAAAATGCTTTTCTAATATAGATTGTACTCTTCCAGCTCTTCCATTTTCTGATTCGCTCAATACAGAGTAATACTTGAAGTTATTATGTTGTTTTTTTAATTCATTAAATTCTTGGTCATATAATTTATCTTCTTCCATTTTATAACCTGTTAAGAGAGTTATTTTATTTTTAAAATTGTGGTTTAGAAGCTCTGAAATCATTGATTTGAAAGGAGCTATTCCAACTCCTGTTGAAATGAAAATTATGTTTTTATTTTTGCTTTCTTCAGATATTTTAAAGTCTCCCAATGGTTTTAAACATTCTATTTTATCTTTGATTTTTAGTTTGTCAAGTATTGGAGTTATATTTCCATTTTCAAGTATTTTTATACATAATTCTACATATCCTTTTTTTGTATCTTTTACTGAAGAAACTATGGAATATGGTCTCCTAAGCCTTAGATTTTTTGATTTATCATCCATTATTATTGAGATATATTGCCCTGGTGTAAATGTAAATTCAATATCTTTTGGAACTGATATTTTGAAGTGTTTTACGTTTTGTGTTAGTTGGACTATATCTAGGATTTCTGATTGAAATTTTAAGTTTTTTATTTTTTTGATTTCCATTTAAATATCCATCTCGGAAGCCTTAAATAGTTAACTAATTTTAGATTTTTATTATATAATTTAAAATGTCCTTGAAATTAATGCCTCAGGAAGTTGAAGTTTGGTATTTACTTCCTAGTTTAAGAAAAGAACTTGCAAAAGTTTTTACTATTGATTTTAACTTAAACCAGAGAGAAACTGCTGAAATTCTTGGAATTACTGAAAGCGCTATCTCTCAATATCTTAATGATAAAAGAGCAAGTTCACTCAGATTTTCTAAGACAGAACAGGAAGAGATTAAAAGAACAGCTGAACAGATTTTAAAAGACAGAAAAAATGCCAGAAAGCATTTTTATGAACTTTCGAAAAAATTAAGAGGCTCAGAAACAATGTGTGAGTTACATAAGAAACATGATAA
>JBBSXX010000119.1:0-5097 GCA_038045565.1 Nanobdellota archaeon | reverse complement strand
CATATAACATTACAGCATCTTTTGCTCCAGTAATTCTTCCAATTTCCTGATGAGCTATGCAGTGGTTTACTGGAATAAGCGGAATATTTAATTCAATTGATAATTTCTTCGCAAATTTTATTCCCTCTAGTAAACAAGGAGAAAGTCCTGGCCCTTGAGAAAAAGCAATTGATTTAATTTTATCTATTTTTATTCCAGCTTTTAACAAAGCTTCATTTAAAACTCTATCAGAAACCTCTCTATGATGTTTTGCAGCATCAACAGGAATAATTCCTCCTTTCTCCGTTGTATAAGAATCCTTCACATTAGAAATTATTTTTCCTTTATCAACTATGCCAACTCCAAATGTATGAGCTGTTGATTCAATTCCAAGTATCATTTTAGTTTAACTCCCAATTTTTTCAAATCTTTAAAAAGTTGTTTATTATTTTTATATAAAATAGCTTTCATACCTAATTTATTTGCAGCAATTATGTTAGCCTCACCATCATCAATAAGTAAAATTTCTTGTGGTTTTACTTTTACTGTTTTAATTAGTAATTTATAAAAATTAGCTCTGGGTTTTTTAAGCCCAGTCTGATGGGATAATATATTATCCTTAAAATTTCTATAAACTCCTTTCTTTAGTCTAATTTTATGAAACATAGGGGTCACATTTGAAAAACTAATAATAGTATAGTATTTTTTAAGCTTAGGAATAAGAGAATAAATTTCTTTATCAACCCCCATACTCAATTCTAAAGCATTATCCCATTTATTAGAAAATTCCTTTTTATTTCGAATATTCAATTTAGTTAATATTTCTGATTTAAATTGTTTATCTGTTCTTTTTCCAATAAGCGCTGTATGAAAATTTTTTATTCTAAGCTTATAGAATTTTTTTCCATCAACATTATATTTCTCAGCAAGATTATTTAAGTTATCATTAAACTCCTTAAAATCAGTTTTGGTTAAAACTGCTCCGATATCAAAAGCGATTACCTTAATTTTCTGATTAATCATAAAACAAGTTAGAATCAGAGATTTATAAGTTTGTTGAAATAATAAAATCTAATCTAAAGAATTGATCTCAACATTAGCTGGAAGAGGTATCTTAATATCTTTCATTCCACCTCTTTTCTTAAAATTAAATATTTTAAAGCCTTTTAACTCCCCTGTTGATTCATCATGCCCCTCAAATAAATCATCATCAATTTCATCAAAATAAGTTTCTACAGGCTCGCCTATCTGAATCTCTAGAATATCTGCTTCCAAGTCATAGTAAATTTGCAAATTTCCTTTCATCTTCTTATTATCTTCCCTGCAATAAATGCTGTAGCTACATACCCATCACCATTTAAATATTTAACTGAAACTAACAAATATTTCTTTTTATCCTTAAGATAAATATAATAATTTCTCATAGTTGCATCAAATTTGTGCTGGACAATTAAGTCTGGTTTTACTAAAGTCTCTTTTATTTGAAATAAATATTGTTCTATACCCTTATGCCTCAAAATATGCTTCCATCTTTCATTGGATAAATGAATATTCCTTCCAGTTTTATCAACAACATCAAAAACATAATCCATACATTAACAATAAATATAGCATTTATAAGTCTGTTGAAGAATTAAAATAAAAAAATAAGAGCAAATAAAAAGCTCTTGAAAAAATAAAAAATTGATTATGAAAAAGAAATTTTATTTACTTCTTTTTCTTTTTCTTCTTGCCGCCTCTAGCCATTTTTGCTTCGCAAACATTACCTTTTCCATCTACATAGTAAAGGTAACCTGGCTTTCTTTTAACGACATTCTTTACAACAATACTTCCCATTTTTATACCTCCTTTTTATAATTATATTATTTAATATTCGTTGATGTTTTTAAACCTTTGCTTTTTCCCGACGGGTCATCGACGGTCTTCCCGACGAGACAAAAAAACATCAAAAAATTTACCCTTAGCCTATGCTATAATTTCCAAGATACTCTTTTACAGTTTCGGGATTTTCTTCAATTGTACCAAAGGTTTTAGCAAGATATTTAGCAAATTTTGCCATATCAATTGAAATTTGTATATCAAGCTCGTCTTTTGCAATATTGGAGTCATATGTTTTTTCAATCCAATAATCTCCAATCTGGTACATAATTACAAGTCGGTCATTAACTATTTGAGATTTAACTATATCTATCTGTTCTTTTCCAGTTTTGCTTTTAATCAAAGTTTTTTCATTTTCTGTTAAATCGTAAAAACTTAAATTCTCAACAATTTTAGTAACATTAACACTTACATTAGTTGTGATATTTGTAGTAACATTAGTTGTGATATTTGTTGTTGCATTAACCACAATAGTTGAATTATTTATTGTTGAATTACTTTCAGTTGTATTTATCTCTATACTGTTTTCATTTCCAGTTTGATTACTATTTCCAGTTTGATTATTCGAAACAGAATTTATATTAGAATTTGCAGAGAAAAGTTCTTTATCTCCATAGTTTAATGAAATTCTTATATTATTATCTTCAGCCAAAAAATCCAGCTTTGAAAGATCAATTTCAAGATGATATTTATCTCCATCTGAATTAAAATAATCTTTTCCAAATCCCTCTTTAACATCGGAATATTCTGTTGTAACTATTAGTTTATTACCATCAATCTCTGTCTTAATGTCTTGAGAAGAATCAACAACTTTGACTGTTTCTCCAGATTCTAAATCATAATTCATTGGAGAATTCTTACTTACTTTTCCTTTAATTTCCCTGCTAGTTTCCTTAACAGCAGACCCCGTAATTCCCACACCAGAAGTACTAGAATCAGTTACATTTGAATTTTCCTGAACACTTGCTTCTTTAACATTATTATCTTTTACATCTTCAATTGGATTATTAGTTATATTATTTGATTCATTGCCCCCTAAATTGCCTTCTGAATTATCTATTACATTACCGGCATTATTATCTTTAGTTTCATTTGAAACACTATTAGCTTTAGAATTATCATTACTTTCATTTCCAGATACACTTGCAGAAGCAGAATTATCAACATTTACATTTGAATTATCTCCTTTCGTAATTTCAAGAGTAAAACTCACTTCAGAATCATTTTCTAATTTTCCAGGCTTTCCATAACCTTTTCCATTTCCTTCAATGTTAACAGAAGAAAGATAAAAATTTCCCTCAGCTGGTTCATTTGAAACTAAATCAAATAATATAAAGGATTTTGTGAAATTTCCAGAACTAACAATTAAACTAGAATCTGTAGGAATTAACTCTCCCTCATTTAGAGATATTATGAAATTCCCCCTTAAATTTTCTCCAAGAGCAGATTCAGGGCTTAAAGATAAAATAGCATTACCAGTTAAGCTTGAATTTTGTGTTGAATTTAAAAAAAAGAATATTCCAAAAACTCCAATTAAAATAATTATTAATAGCAAAAATCTACCAATATTTCTTTCCTTATCATTATAAGTTCTAACCATAAAAATTAATTTGTTGTTTCAACACTTGTTACAACATTACCCCAATTTAATTCTTCATTCTGATAAACATAGACACTAATTACATCACCCGGAACATACTCAAGAATACCCTCTGATTGTGCATCATAATCAATTTTCTTCTTATCCTTTGAAGAAATTAGATTACTAAATCCTGTATCTTTTCCGTTTTTGTATACTTTAATTTCCACACTTCCCTTCCCATTATAAATCTCTAAACTTGTTGATATTCCAGTTATGCTTCCACCCCTCATCATAACATAACCAACATCTTCGCTAGTTTTAACACCTGCAGAAGTTTCTAGATAAGTTGATTGGGAATTATTACCAGAAATCCCAAAGTTAAAATACTGTATATTTTTAGGTTCACTCTTAGCTGCAAGATTATCAGTTGAATAAGTCACGACAAATAACTGTCTAGAATCATTCTGAGAAGTATAATTAACTTCATAAATTCCAACATTATTTTTATCTATATGTTTTATATCAATTTGCTTAGGCAAATTATTGCTATCTATTTTTTTAATTCCTTTAATTTGAGAATTTTCAATTCCTTTGTTTGAAGCAATACCCTTAATATAATTTTCAACATCTTTTCCAACATTATTTTCAGAAATACTTTGAGCAAAGGCCCCGGCTGAAACAACTAAAATTAATACTAAAAAAATCGCCACCTCTTTTCTCATTTTCACCAATAAAATAAATAATTATTATCCTGTATTATTTTGTGAGATGATATATTTTCTATCAATAAGCACAACTGACCTATTTCCATCTGTAAGTGAAATAGATCCCTGTTGCTCAACAACATCAATTATAGCTTTAATAACATTTTCCTGGGCATTAACCTGTTTTTGAACAACATAACCTTGGATACTAGGTCCAATAAGAAGAACATATAATAAAACAGCTATTAAAATAAGTATTATTCCAACCGCAATAACTAATCTTTTATCTCTCACCATTTTCAGTCATATAATTAAAATACTTGAGGTTTAAAAACTATTCTATGATAAAAAGAACCAATGGTTCTCTTCCAGGAGAATGAAATTCTCTGGACCAAAGAAGCTTCGCTTCTTCTGGTTATCAACCCTTCCTTTTTACGAAGCTTCCTCCTCCATGAATGGGAAAGTTTATAAATGAATAATCTACAAAATTATATGTCAAATCAAGAAAGAGAACAAACAATATCAAGAGAAGGGATAAAAGAACACTTGAAAAATAGAGTCATTCCGAATTTAGAAAGAAAGGCCTTATTGGAAATAGTTAAATTTTTACAAGAGAGTTGGATATCCGCGGAGTTAAATAATTTATGGATTTATAAACCAAGAGATTCTATGGACCAAACTATTACTAATTTAGGAGGGGTCTACGCTTCATATGCTACAACTCTAGAAAAGAGAGATCAAATAATTGAATATATGGACAAATCCCTTACTTTATATCCAGAGGGAAGTTTACCTTTAGGATCTCAATTTGTTGAGAAAAGAGGAATATTGGGTTTCACAAATACAGGAATACATTTAGAAAGTCAAGTAAGCATAATTGCTTATGAAGCCCCACATGAAGATAGAGAAAGACTTTTAACAATGTTTGAAACAAGAAGAGGAAAAGTGAACAAC
>JBBSXX010000118.1:0-4901 GCA_038045565.1 Nanobdellota archaeon | reverse complement strand
TTTATGGTGTAGTAGTTTATGCAGATTTCTTTTGGGAACCTAAAGAATCAAAGATTCTTTGAGCCTCAAAAACTATTAAGTTTTTTAAGGCCTCAAAACCCCACGAACAAACCACACATGTCAAGAATGTAAATTCTTGAGCACTCTCAGGAATTACTAATTCCTGAAGCTTTAGTGTGTGGTACACTAAGGGGGTTTTGAGATATTTAATTTTTAAGAATGTTATCCAATTATTTTTTATTGATATATGATGAGAGTTTAGGTAACAATGCACAATAATTTTTAATGTAAATTTAAGAGATTTAATTTCTTATATTTTTTAAATTGATATATTATTTACTTATTTTTTTATGCTTTTTAGCTTTGCTTATTTTATGAGGTGAAGAAGATTTTTTACTTTTATGATGATTTTCCATTTCTCTTGATCTATCTGTTAATGGGTTTACCATTTTTGAGAAGCCTTGTTGCATCATCTTCATTTCTGTTTTTATATCTTCAACATCTTGAGAAGATTCTGATGATTTTCTTATTATGGATGTTTGGAGCTGATCTATTATTTTTTCTATTCTCTCTAACCTTTGGTCTATTTTATCCACTTTTCCTTCTATTAAAACTTTAAATTCTGCCAAAACAGCAACAGCATTGTTGGTTATTATTAATTTTTCTTGGATTAATTGTTCCACAATTTCTGACATTGTTTCTGTGTTTAATCCATAGTATGACTCTTGCTGGTTTTCTTGAGGATATGGGTAGTTTTGAGAATAATCTGGAGATTGATTATTTTCTTGAGAATATTGGGATTGTGGAGGATATTGGGGGGATTGTTCCTGAGGATACTGTTGAGAATAATCTTGGGGATTTTGTGGAGGTAAAGTTTCTTGAGGTTGTCCGGGTGCATGTTGCTGATCTATAATTGAGGGTTGCATTTGATACATGCTTCCATATTCTTCGCCTGAATTTTCAAGATTTTGCGATTGGGGATATTGGCCATCATTATTATATGGGCTTGGAGGCTGAGGGTAGTCTGAAACAGCAGCTTTTATTTTAGATTGTGCAAGAGAATCATTTATTTCTCTAGGTGGAAGACCTTGCTCTTGGAGTGTCAAAATAATCTGACTATCATCAAAGCCTTGATTTCTTAACATATTTATTTGATTAACTGTTTGCTGAGACATTTTAATTATATTTTATTCCTCCAAAATTCGTGTCTGCTTGAACTAGTTTCAGACTCTCTTTCTTTAGTTTCATTATTTTCATGAAATGTTTTTTTATGGTGGTGTATTTTTTCATCTATTATCTTTTCTACATCTTCCAAACGAGCAAGTTTTAATGGTTCAAATATTTTAAACTGTCTAGCAATTATTGCTAATTCTTCCTTTCTGGCACTTTTTGAGACTTCTTCTGATAGGGATTCAATAACATCTTTTATTCTTTTTACATCTGTTTTTAGTTCATTTATATCTTTTTTCATATTTGTTATCTCTGATCTTGTTTTTTCCTGAGAATCTATAAGATTTTGTCCTATTAACAAAACTCTTTCTTTCATTAACTTATGAGATTCTTCTAAGTCTGAGATTTTTAATCCTACTTCATAAGAAATTGGTTCAGAAGATTCTTGTGGAAATTGTGACCTTGCCATATTTGCTCTTTTTTATATTAAGTTTAATGCTTCTGGGTTTAAAATCCTTGCCCTTTTTACAGGAATAAACTGTATGTAATAATACACACTTAATTTTTTGTAATTGAAGTAATTTAAATCTAAAAGTGTAAATCAAATATTTCTATTAATTGTTTAATATAATTTAACCTTAAAATTATGAACATAAATTAATGGATGCATGATTTCCTAGATGTCCTAATGTCTTGCCTTAGAGTTGTTCACTTAATTCTGTAGTTTTCTATAATAGAAAACTATTTAATCAATTTTTCATTAAAAAATTTATGGTTAAGGTTATGATTATGGAAATGGTTATGAGAATGGTTACGGGAATGGTTGTTGAAGAGGTGGACTATGCTCTTTGAAAAGGGGACTAAGCTTTATGCATATGAAGTAAGAAGCGAAGCGGGAGAAAATGTAGCTTATGTTAATTATCTTGGAGCTCCGTTAATTCCGAGCGTTGTATCTCATCCTGAAGTAATGTCTCGGATGATTGATTTGCTTATTGAAAGTCCAAATATTTCAAGAATTATTTTAGTCCAGCAGAGAAATTACAATTATAATTTTGAACAGGTAGAGATGCTTGCAGAAATAGCTTCAATGTATAATTATTTAATGAGACAAGAAAAAGTATTGTCTTTGGAAAAATTAGGAAACGTTAGAGAGCTTTTAGGTATCAGGCATGATTTTATGAATTTTTTTATGCAGCTTTTAAGAGAAGACCCTTTAATGGCCTTTCAAAAAATAAAAAA
This sequence comes from Nanobdellota archaeon, assembly GCA_038045565.1. GTDB lineage: Archaea > Nanobdellota > Nanobdellia > Pacearchaeales > GW2011-AR1 > JACPLR01. The sequence continues at coordinate 2,492 of JBBSXX010000118.1, read as the reverse complement.
TAAAATTGCCGAGGAAAAATCATTTCAGTCAAGAGATAAAATGTTTCTTATTTTACTTGAAAAAATATACAAAATGCTTTCCGAATCAAAACTCATAAAAAAACTTGGAAAAGATGAAAATATTAATTTAGATAGTTTAAAAGATAGGGTTATTTATTCCAATATATTTTCTCCAGACATAATTCCTAATTTTGCATTTTCAAGACTTGTTTCTGTATTGCCTGAAGAATCAAAGATTATTTCCCAGTATGAAATTGGGCAGGGTTTAGATAAGAGTTTAGTAACTATATTGAAAAAGAGGGGAGAATTGAAACATTTTTATCATTTAATGCCTCCAGAATATTTTTTAAATGAAGATTATCAATTACTTTTAAATCTTGCAAGAAATGTTCTTATTGAGCATCAGCCTAAAGCTGAAGAATTTACTGACAGCTCGAGAACAAGACAGGTTTTTTTTAATGTTGCAAGAGACTTACTTAGAGAGCTGGCTGAATCTAAAAAATTAATTACTTCTTACAATGATTTAAATAAACTTGCCGGAATTCTTGTTAGACATACAATTGGATTTGGTTTATTAGAAATTTTACTTCAGGATACTAACTTGCAGGATATTGTTTTAAATGCTCCAATAAGTATGAATCCTATTTTTTTAAGACATTCAAAATATGATGAATGTGTTACAAATATACTTTTAAGCCAGGAAGATGCTGATTCCTGGGCTGCAAAATTTAGAATGATTTCTGGCAGACCTTTAGATGAAGCAAATCCCATACTTGATACTGATTTATCATTGGAAATGGCTAGAGCAAGAGTTGCTATTATTCAAAGACCTTTATCACCAAATGGACTTGCTTATGCTTTTAGAAGACATAGAGATTATCCCTGGACTCTTCCTTTATTTATTAAAAATGGAATGATTAATAGTTTTGGAGCAGGACTTTTAAGTTTTTTAATTGATGGAAGTAGAACTATGTTAATTGCAGGTACTAGAAGTTCTGGAAAAACTTCTTTACTTGGGAGTTTGATGCTGGAAATTAAATCAAAATACAGGATGATTTTAATTGAAGATACTCCCGAACTTCCATCAGACTATTTCAGAAAAGCCGGGTATGATATTTTAAGTATGAAAGTTAGACCTGGAATTTTAGAGAGTTCAAATGAAATTTCTGCTGAAGATGGAATTAGAACTAGTTTAAGACTTGGAGATTCTAGTTTAATAGTTGGAGAGATAAGAAGTACTGAAGCAAAAGCTTTATATGAAGCTATGAGAGTGGGAGCTTTGGCAAATGTTGTTGCAGGAACTGTCCATGGAAGTTCTCCTTATGCTGTTTTTGATAGAATAGTAAATGACTTAGGAGTACCGATTACAAGCTTTAAAGCAACTGATATTATTGTTGTTGTTAATCCGGTTAAGACTCCTGATGGGTTACATAGCAATAGAAGAGTTGTTCAGGTTTCCGAGGTTAGGAAACATTGGACAAAAGATCCTTTAGTTGAAGGGGGATTTAGAGATTTACTTAAGTTTAATGTTGAAAAAGACGAACTTGAGGCAAGTGATGATTTAATTAATGGAGATTCTGAAATTATAAAAGAAATTGCTTCTGGTGTTAAAGGCTGGGCTGGAAATTGGGACAATGTTTATGATAACATTGTTTTAAGAGGTAAGGTAAAACAAGAGCTAGTTGATATTTCAAAAAAATTAAAGAGAGAGGATTTACTTGAGGCTAAGTTTTGTTTAATTGCTAATACATTATTTCATGAGATAAGTGATGAAGTGACCAGAGAGGTAGGAGTTCCATTGGCTAAAAGAGTTTTTCCAGAGTGGAGAAAAAGACTTGATGTTGAGATAAAAAGGTTTGGTTGAAGATATCGGTAGGTAATAATACACGATAATTTTCTTAGGATTAAGTTAAAATGATTAAATGGAAAATTTTTATTGAATGTTTAACCTTATTTAATGAATAAATAACTTTCAGATTTTTATATTTTAAAACATGATTAAATTAATTGGAACAGATTTTCTTATTACCTATTTTATTTTATTGATTTATCACTAGTTTTATTAAGCTAAAATTCTAATTTATTGTTTTTTACTTTTCATATATTCTCTAAAAACAACAAAAAACCCAAAACTTTCTATAGTCCATCCACTTGAGATTCTTTCTCCAATTAATATTTCTTCTGGTTTAAAAGTTCCATTTTTACCTTTGTGTGCTGGAATTTCTGTTTCTCCCACTAAATTTCCATCTGAATTAACCCAATAATGTCTATCAATAACTCTCTGATCAGAAGTTCTAATTGAAAAACCTTCCCGAATTAATCCTTTAGATAACAAACTTTGATAATACTTTACACTATTAAATCTTGGGCAGAGTCTTTCGTCCATACTCCATGTAAGATAGTCTTCAGTAGTTTTATGGCCTTGAGAGATTACAAAATCATCAATAAATAAGTTTGACATATTTTTTATTTAATATGGGGGTTTATATTTA
>JBBSXX010000117.1:0-5183 GCA_038045565.1 Nanobdellota archaeon | reverse complement strand
GACGTTGAATATTCATCAAAAAAACGTCTGTAATATTTTTTATCAAAACTTTGCTGACCGTGGCTCATAGAGTGAATTATAACAGAAAAATTAGTTGAAGCTCAACTTATTTAAAATGTCTCGCTGACTAAAACCAATCTTGGCTGGAAGTTTTTTAAAATTTTTTATTTCGCTAGTCTCTTTGGTTGACTTAAAGACAATACTCTTAGTAAATTTATATTCATAAATTAAATCAAGAATGTGTCCCCTTGCATCACCATTTATATTTTCAAAAACTCCAAGTAATTTTGATTTTTTGAAATCTAATTTAACTCCTAATTCTTTTGTGGATATTCTTTCAAAGCAATTGTTAATTGTTTCGTTTTTTAATATGAATCCCCCAGGGTAATGCCAACTTCCCCTTTCTGGTTCTATGGCCCTTTTAGTCAATAAAATTTGACCATTACTATTTTTAACTAAGATATTTAGAGCAACCCTCGGAGCATATCTAAAACTTTTCTCAAAATCCTTTTGTGATAGCTTTTTAGAAATCATAATTTGATTATACCAACTATATTTTAGTAATGATATTATTATCAAAATGATTAAGGATAAACAATCTGTAATTTTTGCAACATTCTCACCTTGGGAAAATGGGGCTAGAATGCCTACGAATGGAATGATTGAGCCGATGCTCAAATTCTTCTTACCAAAAACAAAACGTTTTGTCTTGATTGATGAACCACATCCAGGAAGTGATCGTGTTATTCCTGTAGTTGAAACTTATTCAAACGGCAAGTTACTTAAAAAAACAAATTCTTCAATTTTTGTTTCGTGGTTATATCCATTTTTAATGATGCAAAATACAGTCGGTACTAGAATTCCATTTAAAATTAGAGACTTTTTATCAGTTTTAGATGTAACTATCGGTAAAAAAGAAAGATACGATCTTTTTATTGGACTTGAATCAATAAATGCAATTGCAGGAGTCTTACTTAAAAAACTTGGCTATGTTAAAACTGTAGTCTATTACGTTTCAGACTACTCCCCTTCCAGGTATAAGTCAGGCTGGTTTAACAAACTTTATTTATATCTTGATAGATTAGCCATATCAAATGTTGATTATCTCTGGGATGTTTCAACGGCAATGATGCCTGCAAGAATTAAAACTGGACTAGATCCTAAATACGCAAAGAAAGTAATACATGTTCCAAACGCAATGTATCCTGAACAAATAAATTATTTACCATTTGAAAAAACTGAAGAATACAGTTTAATCTTTGCAGGCACACTTGGGCCTGAAAATGGACCTGACATTGCAATTGAATCTATGAAATTAGTATGCCTGAAGTATCCTCAAGCAAAACTTCATATATATGGTGGTGGTGAAAATGATTTGAAAAGACTAAACAAATTAGCAGATACTTTAAAACTTCAAAAAAGTGTTGTTTTCCACGGTTTTGTGACAGATCAAATAAAACTATCTAATGAAATTAGAAAATACCGTGTAGGACTTGCCACATATAAAGCTATTCCAGGATCACCTAGATGGTGGGCAGATGCAACAAAAATAAGATTATATTTAGCTGTTGGATTACCAACAATAACAACTCAAGTACCACCTCTTGGGCAAGAACTTATTGAAGCAAATGCAGGAATTGTAACTAAAGATAATGCAAAGGAAACAGCAGCCGCAGTAATAAAATTATTTTCAAACCCAACTCTTTATAAAACCATGAGAGAAAATGCCATCAAAAAAACCAAAAACAATCTCTGGGAAAACACCTACTCCAACGCATTATCAAAAATGAGTTAATTGTTTCTTCACTGGGTGTTGCACTTTTATATAGGAGCGTATATATTAGCTACAGTTATGACAAAATATTCTAAAGTAATTTTTGCAAGTTTCTCACCTTGGGAAAATGGACATAGATCTCCAACTAATGGATTAATCGAACCAATGGTTTCTTATTTTGCACCAAGAGTAAATAAATTCATACTTATTGATCAACCACATCCAGGAAGTGATCGCCTAATTCCAACAATCGAAACTTACAGTAAGGGCAAACTCAAGAAAACAACTAGGTCATCATTTTTTGTATCATTACTATATCCAATACTATTATTACAAAACACCCTAAAAACAAGTATTGTTTTCAAGATTAGAGATTTTTTATCGGTTATAGATTTTGGATTATGGTCCAAGGATTATTTTGATTTATTTATAGGACTTGAATCAATAAATACTCTGGCTGGTGTAATTCTTAAAAAAATAGGATTAGTTAAAACTGTAGTTTATTATGTTTCTGATTTTTCTCTCCAAAGATACGGTAACTCTTTATTAAATAAAATTTATTTATTTCTTGATAGAATTGCGTTTAATAATGCCGATTTTGTATGGGATATCTCTCCCGCCATGATGCCAGCTAGATTAAAAATAGGATCAATTTCAAGTGACAAAGTATCTTTATATGTCCCAATTGCACTCTTTGAAAATCAAGTTACACACAAAACAAACGATCAAACGATACCATACAGTTTAGTTTATGCCGGTTTAGTTAATTCTGAAAATGGTCCTGACCTAGCTATACAAGTATTGAAAAAGGTATTACATTCATTCCCAAAAACACAACTTCATATTTTTGCAGCAGGACAGGACTCAGAAATTCAAAATTTAAGAGATTTAACTAATAAATTATCAGTACAGAACAAAGTTTTTATTCATGGATTTATTACAAACCAAACTGAGTTAATCAATGATTTATCTCAATTTAAAATTGGACTTGCACCTTATGTTGCCAAAAAGAATTCTGCACGTTGGTGGTCTGATTCAACAAGAATACGTTTATATCTTGCAGCAAGTTTACCTGTCATTACCACTCAAGTCCCCCCAATGGGAAAAGAGCTTGAAAGTAATGGTTCAGGGTTGGTTGTTAACGGAAATGTAACACACCTTACCAATGCTGTTATTTCATTGTTTAAAAATTCCAGCCAGTATAATAAAATGAAATTCAATGCAATGAAACAAGCTGAGAATAATACATGGGATAAAGTGTACAACAGAACACTAAAATCGATGAATATTGAACTTAAAAAATAACATGAAGAAAACAGTATTAGTTACAGGATCAGCGGGGTTAATTGGATCAGAGTCTGTACGTTTCTTCCATAGAAAAGGTTTTAAGGTAATTGGAGTAGATAATGATTTTAGAAAATATTTTTTTGGTCCTTCGGCCAGTACAAATTGGAATAGAAAATTGCTTGAAAAGAATTATCCCGATTATGAGCACCACAGTATTGACATACGTGACAAAGAAAGAATAAATCGACTCGTAAGAGAATCTAAACCTGAATTAATAATTCATACAGCGGCACAGCCATCGCATGATTGGGCCGCCAAAGAGCCATTGACAGACTTTACTATTAATGCCGAAGGTACATTGAACATGCTTGAAGCTTGTCGTAAATATACTCCAGATGCAGTTTTTATTTTTACTTCTACAAACAAAGTTTATGGAGACAACCCAAATAAGTTACCACTTAAAGAATTAAAAACTCGATGGGAACTACCAAAGTCTCATAAATTTTATAAGGGAATAGATGAGTCAATGAGCCTCGATGATTGTACCCACAGTATTTTTGGGGTTTCAAAAGTTTCAGCAGATCTCATGGTACAAGAGTACGGACGATATTTTGGAATAAAAACAGGTGTCTTTAGAGGTGGATGTTTAACCGGTCCGGCTCATTCAGCAGCTCAATTACACGGTTTCTTGGCATATCTGGTGCATGCAATAGCTAAAGGAATCCCATATACTGTTTTTGGATATAAAGGTAAACAAGTCCGAGATAATATTCACGCATACGATGTAGTTAACGCATTTTATAATTTCTATCTTAAACCAAGAGCAGGAGAAGCGTATAATTTGGGTGGATCAAGATATTCAAATATTTCTGTACATGAAGCCATACCAATAATAGAAAAATATCTCAAGAAAAAAGCGAAGGTTAAATATGATCCAACAAATAGGATTGGTGACCATATTTGGTATATTTCAGATGTATCTAAATTTAAAAAACATTATCCTAAATGGGATTATACATATAATGCAGATCAAATTATTGAAGAATTATGTATGTATTCACAACCAGAGGCCAGAGATAAATTCCTAAATATAACATGATAGAAAAATACAAAAATATTTTAATTACGGGAGGAGCAGGATTTATTGGTTCATTTCTTGTGGATGAATTAGTCAAAAAAGGACACAAAGTCAGAATATTTGACAATCTAGAACAACAAGTACACAACGGTAAAAAACCCTCGTATTTAAATAGCAAGGCTGAGTTTGTCAAAGATGATGTCAGAAATAGAAAATCTTTATTAAGTGCTATTGATGGAATTGATGCTGTTTATCATTTAGCTGCAGCTGTTGGAGTTGCGCAAAGCAATTACGAAGTTAAAAAATATGTAGATGTAAATACTGGAGGTACTGCAAATTTACTTGACATTTTAGTCAACGAAAAACATACTGTTAAAAAATTGATAATGATATCAAGTATGACTGGTTTCGGTGAAGGTAATTATGAATGTATTCAATGCGGAGTGGTTCGTCCTCCATTAAGACAAGAAAAACAATTGATGAAAAAAGATTGGAATATTTATTGTCCCAATTGCAATAAAATTGTTAATCCTATACCAACAGAAGATGACGCCAAAGAATATCCAAGTAGTATTTACGCCATAACTAAAAAATCTCAACAAGATATGGCACTTTTAAATGCATCTTTATATAATTTGCCAACCGTTGTGCTTAGAGGATTTAATGTTTATGGGCCAAGACAAAGCCTTTCTAATCCTTACACAGGAGTATCTGCAATATTTATTAGTCGTCTAAAAAATAACCGTGAGGCGATTTGTTATGAGGATGGATCACAATCACGGGACTTTGTCTCAGTCCACGATGTCGTTAAGGCTTTTGTTTTAGCTTTAGAAAAAGATGAAGCAAATAACAATGTTATAAACATTGGGTCAGGCAAACCAACTTCAATAAAAGAAATTGCTACCATAATTGCAATAACTTTAGGTAAAGAGGAATTAGTTAAAATAAGCGGAGAATATCGCAAAAACGATACTAAACATTGCTATGCGAATATTTCAAAGGCCAAAAAACTTCTTGGGTGGGAACCTAAAATTTCACTGGAAG
>JBBSXX010000116.1:0-2118 GCA_038045565.1 Nanobdellota archaeon | reverse complement strand
TGTTTTCTGGATCCAAAGAATCTTTGATTCTTTTGGCCACAAAAATCTTTGATTTTTGATGTTTAAACATTCAACAGAAAGTTTACATTAAGTTATTTTAATTTACCAATTGTATTAATTTAGTGTTGTTACCTAATTTATTCATGATAAGATTAGGGCGTGTTACCCAAAAAAAATATTCTATCTCGCTTTTTTCACAAATTCTTTAGGAGTTAAGACTCCAAATTCTGAAATTATATAAGAAATATTTTTTTGTGGTATTTTTTCAAATGCCGGGTTTTTTATTTTAAGGTTTTTATTTGATGGTATTTTTTCGTGCCATACTTCCTTGTAATCTCTCTGTTCTAGAGAGATGTTTTTTTTAGTAAATTTCCATGAATCTGCTATAATATAAACTGGTATTTTATTTAATTTTGCTATTTCTGAAATTAAATTACTGCCTACTTTATTTATTACATCTCCATTTTTAAGGATAGCATCTGCTCCTAAAAAAACAAAATCTGTTTTATGGTTGCCCTGTTTTCCTTCAAGGGCTATTGAAATTGAAGAATCAACAAAATTTGTAACCTTTATTCCAGCCATAGATAATTCTACTGCTGTTTTTCTTCCTTGAAATAACGGGCGAGTTTCAGTATTATAAACTTGGAATTTTTTACCTTGCTTTTTACAATAAATAAGGGATTTAATAACATTCGTAGAATGGCAGTGAGTAAATATTACATTATTATTTTTTATTATGCTTAATACATTTGAATTTATGTTATCTTGAGATTCTGAGAAATGAGATATTATTTCATCTTTATTTTTACCCTTTAATTTTTCAAGTTTATCTAAAACATTCTTTAACATTGGTTCGGTAGGGCGAAGAGATTTTAATTTTTTTAGAGTAGATAATTTTGGAGATAAAGTATAAGCTTTAATTGCTGCCTTTGCAATATTTGTGGCCCCTTGGATTTTAATAGATTTTATATCTGAAAAAATGGTTTTTAACTCATCCTCTTTTTTTCTAGTTTCCATTAAATATGAAAAAGAAAAGTATATATATATTCTTTCTTTACTAAGTTAAATTAGTTAATGATTTAATAAAAGAGTGAAAGGAGGTTAATAATAAATTTATATGGCTCAAAATAATAAGAATTTTTTATGGGTAGTTATCGGAGTTAGTGTTGTTATGTCTTTGGCTGTTTCAGTCATTGCAGGAAACATAACTGGAAATGCTGTGAATGAGAGTGATAGAAACCAGATTGGTTGTTCAGACAAGACTTTAAGTTTAAGTTCAAATAAGCCTGCAAAAAGTGTAGTTATAGGTGATGACGGTAAAGATATTTACATATTTACTTTAGTCTCTGCATCTGATACAGCCGCTACTATTAAAGTGAATAATACTTTAGTAGCTGATCAAGCTGAAATAAGTGAAGGTCAGACAAAAGAAATTAGTGGTGTTAGTATTAAGCTTTTGGCTGCAAATGAAAACATGATTGGAAGACTTTCTGTAACAATAAGACTAATTGAGTGTAAAAAGCCGGTTAGATTGAATGAATCTGGTTCTGGTGATGTAACATATCAGGGTGTGTTGAGTATGTTGAATAATCAATGTGGAGCAGGAGGAGGCTATCTAATAGGATCTACTCAAATTAACAACGTTGTTGTTGGAAGTAATGAACTTGATACTTGTAATAAAATATGTAAAACAGAACAAAAAACATGCATTAATTCTGCTTATATATCAAAAACAATAGCAGGTGGTCCTGAAGCCGGATTTGTTGTAGCTCCTATAGGATGTGTTTCAGACTTTAATATTGAAAGAAGTCCCGAAGTTTCTGGTATGGGAATTTACTGTACATGTTGCAATTTACCGGGAACTAATTAATTTTTTATTTTTATTCTTTTTTTATTTTTTCTTTTCTTTTTTACTATATTATTTTTCATTTATAGTAAGATTTATATACATAGTAAGGCGTGTCTTACTATGGAATTTGAGATAGTAAAGCTTAGCTCTAAAGGACAGGTAGTTATACCTTCTGATTTAAGGAATGGGTTTAATGAAGGAGACAAACTTCTGATAATAAGAAACGGAGATAAAATAATTATTGAGAGAGCTAGTGAGCTTGATGAAAA
>JBBSXX010000115.1:0-1569 GCA_038045565.1 Nanobdellota archaeon | reverse complement strand
CTATTCAACAGAAATTGCTTTATATCCTGCTCGTGCAACTGCTTTCTTAATTTCTTCTTCAGTTACATTGTCATCACATTCAACAAATCCCTTCTGAGTCATTAAGCTAACATTTGCTTCTTTAACTCCCGGAACTTTTTTCAGTGATTTTTCAATGTTTGAAGCGCAGCTTGAACAATGCATTCCCTGTATTGTTATTTTTTTTCTTGTCATTTTAAGTTCTTGTTTGGAAACCTTTCCAAAAGGTTTATTGTCATTTTATTTTTCCTACTCCAAAATTTTATATTTTTTTATTAAATATGCCTGAGACCATTTTTTCCCTAATCCTAAATATCTTCCAGCATTTGAAAATGAAAATAGTATTAATAATAATAGGAAAATGATATGATAATCTATTAAAGGATTAGTTTTTGGAGGAATATTAGCACTCCACATTAAAATCATCAATAACGATCCTGAATAACTTGCTATTTTAACCCCAATACCAATAATAAGTGATAGACCAATTAATAATAGTCCCAACATAAATAACCAGTCAATAAAAATATTTCCAGCAAGTATTTTATAAAATGAAGAGAAAACTCCACTTGTGCCTAAACTTAAGAAATCATAAGTTGGTGAATATCCTGACATCCATGATTTATCAAAAGCAGTGCTAAATCCTAGTCCTAATAATTTATCAAAAAATGCCCAAATAAAAATCCATCCAAGGGCAATTCTAAGTAGACCAATTGTTAACTTTGTTTTTTTATTTAATTCTTCCATTTTATTTTCCTCTCCTAACTGGATGTTGTAGCTGTTTTACAAGCCATATAATTAACAACACTAATGCGACAGCAACTAATATCATGAATATCCAGCCAAAAATAAATCCACCACCAAAACCATAAGATCCTGACATCATTCCAAAACATCCATTTCCATAAGGATATTGTTGTTGTGCAGAAACTAAACTCAAAGAGATTATACTAACTAAAAAAGCAATTATTTTTTTCATTTTTTAATACTCCCTTTCACCTCATTTTTTAAAATATGGACACAATAATTAACCATGTGTTTGTCAATTAAAGACATTAATGGTTCAATAGTTTCTTTATTCAAGCTATAGTAAATAAATTTCCCATCTTTTTCAGTATTAACAAAACCACATCTTCTTAGTCGTTGTAAATCATGACTTACGTGTGTTTGGTCCAATTTAAGCTCAGAGATTATTTCAGAAACATTTTTCTTTCCTTCTCTTAACATATTTATTATCTTTAGTCTAGACTCGCTTACAAGAGTTCCAAAAAATATTTTGTAAGCTTCAGAAAGCTCTTTTTTAGATATTCCATGCTCTTTATGGTGATTTATATTCATATGTTCATGTTTGTGAATGTGTTTTTGCATTTGATTATTTTGTTTCATTTTCAATATTCTCCTAAAAGGAAAGTTTGATACCAGAAGAAGCTTTGCTTCTTTGGTACAGAGATTCTTTGAATCTCTTGTAAAGAAAACCTTGGTTGTCTTTATTCATATGAAAGATGCATACATATGACTATTTAAACTTTATGGAAGATAAATATATTATAA
>JBBSXX010000114.1:0-3859 GCA_038045565.1 Nanobdellota archaeon | reverse complement strand
CAAAATACTTTTGTAAAAGTAACAAAACAGAACCTTTTGCGAAAAGGTTCCCAAAATGGGAATAAATTAAAAATGACTGAAAATAAAGAAGTTGAAAAGAAGAATAGAGAAATATTGGAGTTAACTAGAGAGAAAGCTAAACTCTCTGCTCAACTTGCTGGACAGAAAGCTAAGAATCATTTTAATTCTTTTAGAATGGAATTTAGAAAAGCTGCTGGGACTGCTATTATTGCTGCTTTTTCATTTTTAATTGCTTTAGCTTGGAAGGATTTTATTACTGGATATATCGATAAACTATCTTTATCTTTAAGTCCGATTCAGAGTCAGGCTTTGTCTACATTGATTGTTACAGTTGTATGTGTTTTAGGAATTATTATAACAACAAGAATTTTATCAGTTGAAGATTTAGATCCAAAGAAATTATTAGAATAATATTTTATAATAATCTTTAAAATCTCTATTTTTTTAAGGTATTAATGGATAGTTTGAATTTTCTAAATGAATTGAATGTTAAACATGCTGCAATGCGTTTTGGGACTCCTGTTTTCATTTATTCTCAAAAGATTTTAGAAGATCAAGCTCAAAAAGCTTTGGATATGCCTAATGCGTTTGGATTAACAGTTAGATATGCAATGAAAGCTAATTCAAATGAATCTATTTTGAGACTTTTAGATAGGAAAGGTGTTTTAATAGACGCTTCTTCATCTCATGAAGTTGAGAGAGCACTAAATGCTGGAATTCCTAGAAGAAATATTCTTTTAACCACTCAGGAACTTCCCCATAGATTATTTCAAGATGTTGGATGGGTAGAAGTAAACCTTACTTCTATAGAACAAATAAGGAATTATAAAAGTTTTTCTTTACATACGGAATCTTTAGATAATAAGGTTTCAATCAGAGTTAATCCTGGTTTAGGGTCTGGAGGGACAAATAGAACAAATGTTGGTGGACCATCTTCTAGTTTTGGTATATGGCATGAAGATTTTGATAAAGCTTTGAATTTAATTAATGATTATGGTTTCGGAGTAAAAAGACTTCATACTCATATTGGCTCTGGAAGTGATCCTAAAGTTTGGGAAAAAGTTGCTTTAATGAGTTTAAATTATGCAGAAAAATTAGTGAAAGAAAATCATCCATTAGAGATTCTAAATCTTGGAGGAGGATATAAGGTAGGAAGAATGGATGACGAAGAATCAATTGACTTGCAAAGGTCTGGAGAATTTATTAAAAAAGCTTTTGAAGATTTTTATGATGAAAATGGAGTTAAACTTAGACTTGAAATTGAACCTGGAACTTTTTTAATGGCTAATGCTGGAGTTTTAGTTTCAAGAGTTATAGATGTTGTTAAAACATCTGATTATACATTTATTAAAACAGATACAGGAATGACAGAAGTTACAAGACCTTCACTTTATGGGGCACAGCATCCTTTATTTTTATTTCCAAGTAATTCCAGAAAAGATGAACCCAATGAATATGTTGTTGTAGGACATTGTTGTGAAAGTGGAGACATATTGACCCCTGAAAGAGATAACCCTGAAAAAATTAGTACTAGAACCTTAAGAGAAACTGAAATTGGAGATTTATTAGTTATTGGAGGAGTTGGAGCTTATTGCTCTTCAATGTCTGCAAAAAATTATAATTCTTTTCCAGAAGCTCCCGAAGTTTTAATTGATAGAAGTGAAAACTTCCATTTAATTAGGAAAAGACAAACCCTTGATCAAATTGTGCAGAATGAAATTGTTCCAAAATTTCTTAGTTGAAATTTCTTACTTTGAAACTTACGAGGAAGAAGAATAACATTGCTACTCCAAATACTAAGAATACTGATTTAAATGGTAAGAAAAATAGTAAGAGAGAGGGGATAAACTTTCCCAATAAACTTCCGACTTCTATTCTTGTGTTGTAAGGACCATAAAATCTCTGTTCAGCTCTTTTATCTGTTATTTTAAAGAAATATGTTTCTGTTGTTGGTTCTAACATTGCAAGACCTAAACTTGCTAAAATTAGAACAGCTAAAACAAAATAAATATTTACTATAAAGAAGCATATTATTGAGGCTATTGCCGCAATTAAAAATCCTATTTTAAATAAGCTCTTAAAACCCTTTCTTTCAGCTATTTTTGAAAATCTATATTCTAAAATCATTAAAGGAATTGGTATTGCAAATAAAAAGTACCCAATCCATAATTCATTTAACCCATTATTTATTATGTATAATGGTATAAACAAATATATTAAAGACCACCAGAAACTTGGACCTGCTCCGATAATATATGTTATTATTCTATCTTTATCTTTAAAAAATTCATAGATGTTACTAAATATGTTTGAGTCAACTTTCTTTATTGTTTTATCATCTTTAATTCCTGAAACAATAAAAAGTCCTATGCATATAAAAATTAAAATTGATGAAATTATGAATATTGACGAGTTTCCTGAATTTGAAGCTATATACCCTCCAATTAATGGACCTATTACCCATGCAATATTTCCAAAAGTATACATTAAACCCTCATTTCTTGATAAGACTTTTTTTGGAGATTTGTCCTTTACTATAAGCCCAAAACTGGTAATTCTGATAGCATATACTATATTTATCACAACTGCTATAGCTAAAAACAGATAGAAATTTTTTGTTATCGAAAATAATATATAAGATATTCCGAAAATTGCTAAAGAGATTACATATAACTTGGATTTGCTTGATTTTTCAATTAGGGGGATAAAGATAAAATAAGATATTATTGCTATAAGTGAAAGAAAAGTTGAAACCATTCCTACTTGAGCTGTGTTGTTCAGGAAAGAGTTTAGGTATACAGCCCAGATGGTTGTGATAATTGCGCTAGCCATCGCACTTACCAAACTAATTATTCCAAGTTTTCCAATTCCAGTTATTGATGTTTCTCCATGATGTTTTCTTATTAAAATTGACATTTTATTTACTTTTGATTGTTTTAACTAATCCATAAATAGAAGATATTATAAAAAAAGCTTGTAAAATTATAAACACTATATCTTTGATGTAAATACTGTATATTTCTAAGCATATACCCCCCAGCATTAATAGAATATATGAATACTTCCTAATAGAATATTTCTTACTTGCACTTAATAATACTCCAATTATTATTGATACCAATCCTGCTATTGAAACTATATTAAATATGTTTAAATTCATTTATACCCTCACTTTATATGTAAACAATTTATCATAAGGAATTGCTAATTTTTCTGTTTGCTCTATATTAAGTTTTTCCATTATTTTTCTGAATAATCTTATAGAATTTCCATGAGCTGAAATAGCAACATTGACTTTGTTCTTTTTTATAAATTTCATTAAATCTTTAACAAAATCTTTAACTCTTTTTTCTACCATTGCAAATGATTCTCCACCTGGAGGAGGTATGTTATATCCTCTATGAATTGCTTTATATTCTTCTTCTCCTAAAAATCTTTCAACTTGTCTTTTTAATTTAGGATCTAGATTGTCTATCGCATCTCCTTCAATTCTTAAATCTAAAGCTCTTTTTCCTATATTCTTAATAAATGTTTCATGAGAGGTTCCATTTAATTTTCCATAATTTCTTTCAATCATTCTATTATCTATTAGAATTTTTTTACACTCTGGATGAAATTTAAGAACTATTTTCAGAGTATCTTTACTTCGAAAAAGTTTTGTTTGAAATGCTACCTGGATTTTTTTATGTTTTAACTTATTGGCTACTTTTTTGGCTTGGTTTATTCCTAATGGAGTTAAATTTGAATCTTTCCAGCCGGTAAAAATCCCCTCTTTGTTATAATATGTCTGGCCATGCCTGAATAAGTAGATATAATGTTCTTCTTTCCTCTTTTTCAT
>JBBSXX010000113.1:0-1161 GCA_038045565.1 Nanobdellota archaeon | reverse complement strand
TCTCTTATTATTTGTATACAAACTCGATTTATCTCAACTAATCCCTGTTTTTTTATGAAACCTTTTTTTTCGCCTATAAGTTTTATTATTTCATCTGGATTATCTTCAATGTCTTTTGGTATTTTTATTAAATAGAAATTTTCTAAACTTGTTTTTTGAGGGAATAATTTTATTATTTCATAGGCTACAAGTTCAAGATTATGTATTTTTTCAGGATTTTTTGAAGCTATCAAAGCCTGACGAATTTCATCATCCTGCCTTAATGGAATTACTCCAGGAGAGTCTATTAATTTTATATTTTTCCAGATATTTATCCATTGTTGCCCATGTGTAGTTCCTGCCTTTGATGATACCTTTACTTTAGAAGCCTTTGATATAGAATTTATGACTGAAGATTTTCCAGTATTTGGATATCCTAAAATTCCTATCTTGAATTCCTGATTTTCTCTCTTTATTGAGCTACTTGTTGGTTTTGCTTTAGATATAAGCCATTCTCTTAATCTTTTTGTGCCCATTTTTTCCTTATTTGAAATTATGAAACAGTTAGATTCTTTTTTCAGCTTGAAATATCTTTTATTCAAGGTTTGTTTATCTACTAGGTCTGCTTTGTTTAAAATAAATACAAGTTCTTTATTATATTCCCTTACAAGTTCTTCTAATTGGTCGTTTCTTGAAATATCTGGCATTCTAGCATCTAAAACTTCAAGAACAATATCTGATTCTTTAATTATATCACGAATTACATCCCAGTATGGTTTCATATTTGTAGAACCAAGTTTCTTTGGAATATTTTTTGATGGGATTTGTTTCTTGAACATGTAAAGAATAAAAAGAACCAATGGTTCTCTTTATGAACTCTCCTTTAATTTATCAAACTTTCTTCTAGTTTATGAAACTTTCCTTTTTGATAGTTATGGGGTTTTCACATATAATTTTAAATATTTAAAATCAAAGATTAAAATATGGTAAAGAAGAGTTTTTTCAGAACTAGGACGGCAGAAGAAATTAGCAATTTAAATTTAATTCCTGTTTCTAGGGCGAGGGGTTTAACTCATCGAATAGAAGAATTAGATCCTTCTAGTGAAGCTTTAGTTATTAGATTTCCTCTTATTCCTGGCCAGTTTTTAAGAAATGTTGGTAATTGGACAGAAGCTTCAAGAA